>JBEIHL010000278.1:0-5386 GCA_040381375.1 Opitutaceae bacterium | reverse complement strand
TGCGGCGGGGCGTTCATGGGGAGTGCGGGGTCAGAACGTCAACCTTTCCGCCACCGGCAGCGGTCGTTGCTGCCGAATCGATTCTTCGGCGACGAGGCAGAGACCGGCGGACCAGAGTCCATCCTCGCCGGTCGCGGCCGGCTTCTGGCCGGTGCGCACCATGGCGATGCTCTGGGCGATCTCTTCGCGCAGCTCGAACACCTCGCCGCTGTGCTTCTCGATCTTCACCTGCTCGAGTTTCTCGCCGTCGAAGACTTTCAGGAAGTAACTCGGCTCGAGGGTGCGGTCGAGCGCCCCGCTCCATCCCGCCCACAGCGCGCCCTTCGTGCCGCTGACTTTCACCGTCTGGTGGTGTTCGAACGCGGCCAGGGTCTGCGAGACCACGGCGTAACTGCCATTCGGATACTTGAACATCGCGCTGAAGTTGTCGAACAGCGTGGGCCGCGCCGGATCGCGCGAGTTGCCGTAGGCGTAGAGCTCGACCGGATCGCCACTCGACTCGAGGTACCAGCGGGCAAGGTCGAAGAAATGAATCGGCTCCTCGAGCACCCAACTGCCGACGCGGCTCTGATCGTAGCGCCAGCCGCTCGCGCCAGTGCGGTACGGTTTGCGGGACAGTTCGACCAGCACGTATTGCGGATCTCCGATGACACCGTCCTGGATGAGTCGCTTGATCAAGCCCCACTGGCTGGAAAGCCGGAGTTCGTGTCCGACCGCCAGATGCACGCCGTGCTGCCGCGCCCCGGCGACGATCGCCTGGCAGTCCTCGAGCGTGATCGCCATGGGTTTCTCGAGCAGCACGTGTTTTCCCTTGGCCATGGCGGCGAGCGCGATCTCGCGGTGCGTGTGGCTCGGCGTGACGATGTCGATCAGGTCGAAGTCGCCCTGCGCGATCATCTCCGCGGCGGTCGCGAAGATCCGGGCGCCGGGATACGTGGCGGCGGCCTCGGCGCGGGTGGCCTCGGTGGGCGCGGTGATCGCGACGAGCCGGGCGGCGGGATTGTCGTGGATGGACTTGGCGTGGAGCTTGCCCCAGGCGCCGAAACCGGCGAGGGCGAATTTGACGGGAGACATGCGGGCGAAAGGTTCGGCGGAAGCCGCGGACAGTTTCAGGTGCGGGAGGCGGTGGTGAGCGGCGTAACCGGATCGGGGATACGCCGGCCCTGGAGTTCGTTGAGCCGGCAGGTGGGCAGCTTCGGCAGCACGTGGCGGGCGAAGAGATCGCACTCGTCGAGGTGCGGGTAGCCGCTGAGGACGAAGGCGCGCATGCCGAGATCCATATAGCGGTTGAGCTTCGCCAACACCTGATCGGGATCGCCCACGATGGCGCTGCCGCAGCCGCTGCGCGCGAGGCCGATGCCGCTCCACAAATGATCCTCGATGTACAGATCCTTGCTCTGCGCCCGGAGTTCATCCTGGCGGAGCACGCCGGCGCTCTTGGCATCGAGGGAACGACCCTTGATTTCAGCTCCCTTCGTGCGGTCGAGCTTCGAGATGAGTCGTTCGGCGGCGGCGCGTGCCTCCTGCTCCGTCTCGCGCACGATCACATGCGTGCGGAAGCCAAAATCGATCTTCCGGCCGTACGCGGCGGCCTTCTCCGCCATCCCCTTCATCGTCGCCGCGATCCGGTCCTCCGTCTCCGGCCACATGAGAAAAACGTCGCAGTGCTTCGCGCACAGGTCCTGCGCCGCGGGCGAGATGCCGCCGAAGTACATCAGCGGGCCGCCGTTTTGCTGGTACGGTTTGGCGGCCTCGGTGTTGGGCAGGCTGATCTGATAAAACCGCCCCTTCCACTCGAACGGACCGTCGGTGCGCCAAAGCCCCTGCAGGATCTGGATGATCTCGCTGGCCCGCGCGTACCGGGTCTCGTTGTCCTCCTTCTGCCCCGGCAGGTCGGAGGAGATGATGTTGATGCACAGCCGCCCCTTCGCGATGTGGTCGACCGTGGCCAGCGCGCGCGCGAGCATGGGCGGCCACACCTCGCCCATGCGCAACGCGACGAGCTGGTTGATCTGCGTCGTCTGGGGCGCCATCGCCGCGGAAAACGCCAACGCATCCTGGCCCGCAATCCAGCCCGAAGGGAGCAGGATGTTTTGGTAGCCCAGCGCGTCAGCCCGGCGGACGATGTCGCCGCAGTGCTCGTAGTTCGAACGGAGCGAGCCGTCGGGGACGCCGAGGAACTCGTAGTCGTCGGAGCAGAGCGCAGAGAACCAGGCGACCTCACACTGGCGGGCAGGCGTGCGGATGGGCATCGAATCAGGCATGGGGCGACGGATCAGAAAGTGCCCTTGATGCCGGCGGACCACTGCACGCCGTAGGAATTGGTGGAGCTGCGCTTCGCGTACTCGGGCGTCTCCGAGCCATAGCGCGAGAGGTTGAAGTGCTGGTTGAAAATATTCCGGCCGTTGATGAAGAGTGAGTGCCGCTTGAAGATTTGGTAGGTCAGGTTCACGTCCATGGTCGTGCGCTTGTCCTGGTAAAGGTACGCGTCCGGCCCCTGCGCCGGCGACAAGGCCTGACGCTGCTCGCCGCGGTGGTGCCACTTGAGCATCAGCGTGACCGGGTTGCGCGTGATCGTGACGCCCCAGTTCATGCTCTCGGGGATGAAGCGGGTGAACGAGGCCGTCGCACTGCCCTTGAGCTTCAGCTTGGTGGCGTTGGCGAAGACGGAGAAAAACCGACCCCATTGGCCCAGCGGCGTGAGCGATTGGCGGACGTTGAACTCCATGCCGGTCACGCGGGCGTCGCCGTCGTTGATCGTGGTGTTGAGCTGCCAGCCGAGGTAGCGCGGATCGAGGCCGAGGTCCGCGAGTTCCTCCGCCGTGGCCAGCGTGACCGTTTGGCCGAAGAAGTCCGTGATGTCCTTGCGGAACATGCCGGCGCTGAACAAGCCACCGCTGTCCGTGTAGTATTCCGCCGAGAAATCGTAGTTGTCCGCCGTCCACGGTTTGAGGTTCGGATTACGGATCGTGATGTTGCCGCGGATGGCGGACGGATCCGCCGTTTCGTCGTCGAGGTCGGCCTCGTTGATGGTGGCGTTGGGAATGAGGTTGTTGAAGTCGGGCGGGCCGTAGGTGGCGGCGTACGCGGCGCGGAAGAGCAGTTTTTCCGTCGCGTTATAGGTAAGGTGGAGGCTCGGAAAGTAGCCGTCGTCCTCCCGGTTGACCGTGCTGCCGAACTCCCGGCGGGTGAGGCGCAGTTCCTCCATCGAACCCACGGCGCCGGCCTCCGGCTTGCGGATCCGCTGGCCGGCGGGATTTCGGGCGAACGCTCCCGAGGGCGTGCGCACCCAAACCGCCGCCGGGTCGAAGAGCGGGCCGCCCGCCTTGTTGTGCACCTTCTCGTAGCGGACCCCCGTGAGCACCGTCAGCCGGTTGCGCAGCAGCCGCGCCTCGGCCTGAGCGTAAAGCGCCGTCACCGTCTCCTTGAACGCCTCGGCGCCTACGATCCGCGACTGTTCCTCCGCGACCACCTGCGCGGGCGTTTGCGTGAAGAGGTTCGGATTCTTGCCCCAGGCCGTGACCGCGTTGGCCGTGGCCACCCACGGGATGTTATCGAAACCGAAATAGTTCGTACGGTTCTTGTAAACCTGGGCCAGGAACGGGGCCGGCGTGGGGTCGGTCGGGTCGGCTGGATTGTAGGTGAAGGTACGCGTGGTACGCCGATGGTCGCGTTCCTGGATCTTGTACGCCCCGCCGATTTGCACGGAGGTGGGAACGTTGAGCAACTTGAGGCTGCGACGAACGCTGCTGTCGAAGCCGGCGGTATCGTCGGCATGGTCGCGGATCGGCCCGGCCGTGGCCGTGCTCAGGCGGGAATTCCGGATGTTATCGATATCGATCGGATTGTTGGCGCCGTCGAAGACCCGGATCGTTCCCGGCCGCTCGGGCCGGATGTCCTCGAAAGACACGCGCGCACCGGTCGGGTTGAGCAGCGCGATGCCCAGCGAGTTGAACAGCCCCTTTTCGATCGCGTGCAGCCAAGTCTTGGAGTTGGAGGCGAAGCCGACGGTCTCGATCTTCCAGTCGCCGTTGTCGAAGCGGTATTTCAGATTGGCCCCGATCGTCCGGGCATCGATGCGGAAGGTTCCGCCGCCCATCGTGACGGTGCCGCGGCCGGTCGCGCTGCGGGAGTAGGTGTCGCTGAAGTCGAGTCGCTGGCCGGTGGCGGGCGCCGGCACGGCGTTCGTGCCGACGCTGGTGGTCCGGCTCACGTTGCCGTTCACATCCTGATAGTACGTCGCCTGCAGGCCGATCGAGAGGACGGAATGGGGCGACACGCGCCAGTCCGCCTTGAAGCCGGCGGAGTTGCGGAAATACCACTTGGGCGCGTCGATGATCGCGTGGGTCTGCAGGAACGGCCGGGCCGGGGTCGCGCCGGTCCCCGCCGCGTTGGCGTTCCAGGTCATCTGCGAGATATTCTGCTCGTTCCACGCCTTCGACGAAAGGCCGGTGACGACGATGCCGAAATTCTTGCTGATCGGCAGCGTGTAGTCGAAATCGAAGCCGGGATTCACCCGCCGCTCATAGGTGTCGAAGGGAAACGGCTGCTTCTTGAGCTGCATGCCGTCGCTGCTGGCCGACAGGAACACCCGGTAGTTGAACTGCGCCCGGCTGCGCTCGAACGCGCTTTTGCTGACGAGGTTCACCGAGCCGGAGAGGCCGCTGGCGGGACTGGAGGGGGTCGGGACTTTCGTGACCTCGACGCGGGACACGTTGTTGATCGACACCTGCATGAAATCGAACTGGCGCGACGTGCCGTTGCGCGAGGCGTTGGCCATCGAGGCACCGTCGCTCGTCACGTTGGTCATGTTGGGATCGAGGCCACGGACCGACACCGCCAGCGGCATCACGTCGGAATAATCGACGCTGATGCCGGGCAGGAACTTCATGAACTCGGCCACGTTGCCCTCGGTGACATCGCCGAAGGCGTCGGTCGCGACCACGTTCTTGATGTTGGACGCGAAGCGCTGCTCGTTCGTCGCCAGCGCCTCGCCCTCGGTGAGCTTCGAGGCCGAAAGCACGAAGGCGTTCAGCTTCACCGTGCCCGAGCCGTCCCCGTAGACGGACTTGTTGGTCAGGTCGAAATTCTGCTCGAGGCGCTGACCGGCGGTCACGTTTACCGAAACCTGCTTCGGATCGAGGCCGGAGTAGAAGACCTCGATGACGGCCGGCCCGCTCGGCACCTGCGCGAACTGGTAGGTGCCGAATTCGTCGGTGAGCGTGGAAAGTTCCGTGCCCTTTATGCTCACGCGCGCATTGTTGAGGTACTGACCGGAGACTTCGTTTTGCACCCGGCCCGAGAGCGTGCCGGTCGGGCCCGAGGACTGGGCGGAGGCCGCAGCATGAAACGCCAGCAGAGCGGCGGTGAAAGCAATCAGGCAGAG
>JBEIHL010000277.1:0-5396 GCA_040381375.1 Opitutaceae bacterium | reverse complement strand
CTGCAGCCCGCGCAAGGGCAGCCAGATCACGCGGTCGACCGGCGTGTTGGTCGGGTCGAGAATGCCCACCACCTTGAAATCGTCGGCGTGTTCGGCCTTCGGATCGAACGCCAGGCCGTGAAACGGGCGGAACGTGTCGCCGACCTTCAGCTTGAGCCGCTGCGCCGCAAAACTGCCGGCCACCGCTTCTTTCGCGTCGACGGCGAACACCTTCCCGCCCGCCTGGACCACGAATTTCTTGCCGGGAGAATACTCCACGTTCGTGAACAATTCCGGCACCGTGCCGACCAGCCGGTAGCCCCGCAGGTTGTCGCCCACGGCGATCGGGATGGCCGTCTTGATCATCGGATGCCGCCGGATCATCTCGTAGTCGGCCGCGGCCACGTTGCCGGGCGACGCCTCGAGGTGGAAGATCGCGTTGAGCACCAACTGCAATTTCGAACCCCGCGCGCCCAGCACCGCATCGAAACCCGTCGTCGTCTGCGTGAAGGCCGCGTGCGACTGCGTCTTCACCATCCACACGCACATCAGCAACCCGCAGGCGAGCGCGATGCCCGCCGCCGTGACGAACGTCGACAGCGCGTGCTGGCGAAGGGAACGGTAGATGATGAGCGGCAGGGTCATTGTGGTTGGAACCGGAAGGCCGGGAAGAACGGGAAGGCATGCGCCCCCCGAATCTTCCCGTGCTTCCCGATCTTCCGGTTCACATTCATACCTTCAAAGCTTGGTTGATTTGCGCGAAGTCCTGCCGGGTCTCGAACGCTCCCAGCACTTCGGGGTCGTGGCTCACGAGCAGCAGCGCCGCATTCTGCTCCCGGCACACTTCACGGATCAGTTTCAGCGCCTCGGAAGCGTGCTTGCGGTCGAGATTGCCCGTCGGTTCGTCGGCCAGCACGAGTTTGGGCCGGTTCGCCAGCGCCCGCGCCACCGCCACGCGCTGCTGCTGGCCGGTGGAGAGCTGACGCGGGAAATGGTGCAAGCGATGCTCGAGTCCGACGCGTTTCAGGATCTCCGCCGCGTGTGCCCGGTCCGCGCCCGGGCCAAATGACATCCCGAGCAGTACGTTCTCGAGCACGGTGTAGCCCTGCAGCAGGTTGAAGGTCTGGAAAATGTACCCGAGCTTCTCCGCCCGCAGCCGATCGCGGCGCGACTCGGACAGAGTCGACATATCGATGCCGTCAACGCTGACGCTCCCGCTATCGGCCGCGAGAATTCCCGCGATCAGGTTGAGAAACGTGGTCTTGCCCGAACCGCTTTCGCCCCGCAACGCGACTTGCTCTCCGGCCGCGATCGAGAACTGCGGCACGTTCACGATCTGCACCCGCTCCCCGTCCGGGGCGACAAACGACTTCTTCAGGGCGGTGACGGCAAGCATCAGGGGATGGCCGGAAGTAGGCCCAAATCCCCGCAACTCGAAAGTCATTTTTTGCGTTCGTCGCGCTTTTTTGCGCGCCTCGTGGAAACTTGCCCCCACGATTCCACTCGTGAGCTCTCTGCCCTCTCCCGGTGCCCGGTTCCGCGCCGCCCTGGCCGCCGAACGGCCGCTCCAGATCGCCGGCACGATCAACGCCTACTCCGCCCTCCTCGCCCAACGGGCCGGATTCCGCGCGCTTTACCTGTCCGGTGCCGGCGTCGCCAACGCGTCCTACGGCCTGCCCGACCTGGGCATGACCAGCCTCGACGACGTGCTCGTCGACGCCCGCCGGATCACGAGCCGCGTCGATCTCCCGCTCCTGGTCGACATCGACACCGGCTGGGGCCACGCCTTCAACATCGCCCGCACCGTCCGCGAACTCGCCCGCGCCGGCGTCGCCGCCGCTCATATCGAAGACCAAGTCGCCGCCAAACGGTGCGGCCACCGGCCCGGCAAGGAGCTCGTTGCGACCGACGAGATGTGCGACCGCGTCCGCGCCGCCGACGACGCCAAACCCGACCCGAACTTCGTCCTCGTTGCCCGCACCGACGCCGCCGCCAGCGAGGGCGTGCCCGCCGCCATCGCCCGCGCGCAGGCTTATCTCGCCGCCGGCGCCGACATGATCTTCGCCGAGGCGCTCACCACGCTCGACGACTACCGCCAGTTCACCGCCGCCGTGAAAGCACCGGTGCTCGCCAATCTCACGGAATTCGGGAAAACCCCGCTCTTCACCGTGGCGGACATGCGCGCCGCCGGCGTGGCCATGGTGCTGTATCCGCTCTCCGCGTTCCGCGCCGCCAGTGCCGCGGCGGCGAATGTCTATCAGACGATCCGGCGCGACGGCACCCAGCAGGCCGCCGTGCCCACGATGCAGACGCGGGCGGAACTCTACGACGTCCTCGATTACCACGCCTACGAGCAGAAGCTCGATCAGTTGTTTAAAACAGAAAACCAAACCTGATCATTCACCACGAAACACACGAAATACACGAAAGCGGCAGCCGGCTCGGTGGGTTCGGCTTCTTTCGTGTATTTTGTGTGTTTCGTGGTTCCACCCTATGAGTGACCCCACCGCTCCCCTTCACTCGCCCAAGAAATCCGTCGCGCTCTCCGGCATTCCCGCCGGCAACACCGCCATCTGCACGGTGGGGCACTCGGGCAACGACCTGCATTACCGCGGCTACGACATCGCCGACCTGGCCCGCCACGCGACCTTCGAAGAGGTCGCCCACCTGCTCATCCACGAGCGGCTGCCCACCAGCCCTGAACTCGAAGCGTATCGCCAGCGGCTGATTTCGCTCCGCGGCATCCCGGCGACAGTCCGCGCCATCCTCGAGCAACTGCCCGCCTCCGCCCACACGATGGGCGTGCTGCGCACCGCCTGTTCCGCGCTGGGCGCGATCGACCCCGAACGCGCCCCCGTCGGCAGCGCCGGGCCCAACGACGCCACCGCCGCCCGCGACATCGCCGACCGGCTGCTCGCGAGTTTCCCGTCGATGCTGCTCTACTGGCATCACTTTGCCACGACCGGCAAACGCATCGACGTCGAAACCGACGACCCTTCGCTCGCCGCCCATTTCCTGCGCCTGCTGCACCAGCGCCCGCCGTCCGTCCTGCACACCCGCGCCCTCGACCGCTCGCTCATCCTCTACGCCGAACACGAGTTCAACGCGTCCACGTTCACCGCGCGTGTCATCGCCGGGACCGGCTCCGGCATGTACTCCTGCGTCACCGGCGCGATCGGCGCGCTCCGCGGACCCAAGCACGGCGGCGCCAACGAGGTCGCCCATGAAATCCAACTGCGGTATCCCACCGCCGACGACGCCGAGGCCGACATCCGCGCCCGCGTCGCGCGCAAGGAGATCGTCATCGGCTTCGGCCACCCGGTCTACACGATCGGAGATCCGCGCAACCCGATCATCAAGGAGATCGCCCGCGAACTCTGCGCCGACGCCGGCCGCCCCGACGTCTTCGCCGTCTGCGAACGCATCGAGCGCGTGATGTGGGAGCTGAAGAAGATGTTTCCCAACCTCGATTGGTACAGCGCCCCCGCCTACGATATGATGGGCGTGCCGACGTCGTTCTTCACTCCGCTCTTCGTCATGGCCCGTACCGCCGGCTGGTGCGCCCACGTGATCGAGCAACGCCAGGACGGAAAAATCATCCGCCCGAGCGCACATTACACCGGCCCCGCCCCGCGGGCCTACGTTCCGCTGGATCAAAGGCAGTGAATGGAAAGATCGGGAAGGTCGGGAAGGTGATTGCCATCGTGAACTTCCCGCCCTTCCCGTCCTTCCTGTTCCATCATCCTCTGTGAGCGCTCCCATCTCCAACGTCCGACCTCCCCCCGACGACCTGCTGGTCGCCCTCGCCGACTACGCGTTGTCGTATTCAAATCCCAGTGACGAGGCCCTCGACACGGCCCGTTGGTGCCTCGCGGACACGCTCGCTTGCGGCATCCTCGCCCTCGCCTACCCGGCGTGCACGAAACTGCTCGGTCCTGTCGTCCCCGGCACCACGATCCAGCACGGCGCCCGCGTCCCGGGCACGCCCTACGAGCTCGATCCGGTGCAGGCGGCCTTCAACATCGGCACGCTCGTCCGCTGGCTCGATTTCAACGACACTTGGCTCGCCGCCGAATGGGGCCACCCTTCGGACAACCTCGGCGCGATCCTGGCCGTCACCGACTGGCTCTCCCGTCACCAAGCCGCCGGCACCACGCCCGCCGCTTTCCACTCGGCCCTCGCCCTTCGCCCCTCGCCTCTCACCCTCCGCGACCTCCTGGTCGCAATGGTGAAAGCCCACGAGATCCAGGGCGTGCTCGCCCTCGAAAATTCCTTCAACCGCGTCGGACTCGATCATGTGTTACTTGTGCGCATTGCCTCCACAGCCGTCGCAACCGCTCTCCTCGGCGGCACCCGCGACCAAATCATCAACGCGCTCTCGCACGCGTGGCTCGACGGCTCCGCGTTGCGCACGTACCGCCACGCGCCCAACACCGGCTCCCGCAAGTCCTGGGCCGCAGGCGACGCCACGAGCCGCGCGGTCCGGCTCGCGCTCATCACGCTGACCGGCGAGATGGGTTATCCCTCCGCGCTCACGGCGAAGACCTGGGGCTTCCAGGATGTCTCCTTCCGCAACCAGACGGTGAAACTCGGCCGCCCGCTCGGCAGCTACGTGATGGAGCAGATCCTCTTCAAGATCTCGTTCCCGGCCGAATTCCACGCCCAAACCGCCGTCGAGTGCGCGATGCGAATCCATCCGCTCGTCCGCGACCGGCTCGACGCCATCGAACGCATCGAACTCACGACGCACGAGTCAGCGATCCGGATCATCGACAAAACCGGCCCGCTCCACAATCCGGCCGACCGCGACCACTGCCTGCAGTACATGACCGCCATCGGTCTGATCTTCGGCGAACTCACCGCCGCCCACTACGAGGACAAGATCGCCGCCGACGCGCGCATCGACGCCTTGCGCGCGCGCATGGTGGTGGCCGAGGACAAGTCGTACTCCTGCGATTATCTCGACCCGGACAAACGCTCCATCGCCAACGCCGTGCAGGTGTTCTTCCGCGACGGCACGAAGACGGCGAAGGTCGCCGTCGAATATCCCATCGGGCACCGTCGTCGGCGCGCCGAAGGCATTCCCGTGCTGCGGCAGAAAGCCGAGTCCGCGTTCGCGGCCCACTACGGCCAGGAGAAGGCCGACGGGTTGATGGCCCTCTTCGCCGACCGCGCGACGCTCGAGGCGATGCCGGTGCACGCGTTTGCGGCCGCATTCGCGACCAAGTGAGTCGAGGTGGAGCGGCCTGTCCCCAGGCCGCTGGGTTGGGAAACGGTCGCAATCCAACTCGGACTCGGTCCCGAGAAAGCAGCCTGGGGACAGGCTGCTCCACCTCGCTCAAACCGCAGCAAATCTCGCGCCCGCTTCGCTTGAGACGCTGAGCCGCGGAGGTTCGAACCTCTGCGCCTCTGCGCCT
>JBEIHL010000276.1:0-5411 GCA_040381375.1 Opitutaceae bacterium | reverse complement strand
GAGCATCCAAAGCGAACCGTCGCGCCGCTCGACGATCATCGGTTCGTCGCACTGCCGGTCCTCCGGTCGGGGCACGCTGGCGGCCCCGCGCAGAGTCCAGGTTTGACCTTGATCGGTGGATGCGAGCACGCGGCAGCTTTGTTCGCGCCGCCAGATTGCCGCCGGGAGCAGCCAGTCGCCGTTGGCCAGGACGGTGGGCTTGTTGAGCGGAATGCCTTCGCCGAGGAGGCGCGGCGCAGACCAGTGCGGGTTTTCCGCGCCGGGCTGGTCGGTCGTAATTGCAAAGAGCTGGGGTCCGGATGTGGCGTCCTTATCGGGGTTCTGGAACCAGAAGAGCCAGAGCCGCCCGCGGGGATCGAGCCAGAGGCAGGGATCGGAGGCGCGCACCGGCCCGAAACCATCCGGATCAATCACAAGCCTGAGGTCGCTCCAGGTGCGACCGTCGTCGGGACTGGTGACCAGGACCACGTAGTTGTAGCGGTCCTCCTGCACGGGGCCGGCGTACCAAGCGGCCCAGAGCCGGCCGTTGGGGGAGCGTTCGATCGTGGGGATGCCTTGGTACTTGCGGGCGGCCGGCCCATACTCGGGACCGGGGGCGAAGTTGAGGGGCGGTGGCGTCGACGGCGTGATCTCGGCGGCGCGGAGCGCGGGCAGCGTCACCGCCGCGAGCAGCGCGAGTCGGGCAAGAAAAACCGGCGAGGTGAGTCGCATGATCAGAAATCCAGCGTGGTGGTGAGGATGAAGTTGCGCGGCCGGCGCAGGGCATAGCTGATGCCGACCGGCGCGTACTGCGGGCCGAGCACGGCCTCGGTGTCGGTGCCAACCTTCACGAGTCGCACGTCCTGCCAGTTGAAGAGATTCTGCACGTTGAGCTGAACGCGCACGGTGGGACCGCGCCGGAGGCGATGCTGGTAGCGCAGCATTGCGCCCGGCTCCGCGAACGAGTCTCCCATGATGGGGCGGCCGACATCGATGATTCCCTCTGGAACGCCGGCCGCGTTCAATGTCCGCGCGTAACCGGCGACGCCGGCACTACGCCACCGAAAGTTGCCGCCCACCGACCAGCCTCCGAGCGGCCCGCGGGAATCGAAGTCGTGCGACACGACCGCATTCAGCGCGTACTTGCCGCTCCAATTGGTGGCCTGACCTTCCAGCGTCCGTTCATCGAGGTACTGCTTCTCCGCGCCGTTGGCTTGGTTTTCGATGTAACGTGCGTCTTCCCCCGCCTGCAACCGATGGGCCGCGTTCTGGGGGCTGAGGTCGAATTGCGGCGAGGCTTGGCCGGCCTCGATCTTGCGCAGTTCGGCGGCGAACTTCCGCCAGGTTTCGAGGCCCTCGAATGGTTTCGGTGTGTAGAGGTACTTGCCGAGGCCGAGCAAATGCTCGCCGAGAACGTTTTCATTGAGGCTGCCTGTGATCGATACCCGCCAGCGCCGCGCGTTAAACACGGCGGTCGCCTCGTAGCCGGTGGCATCGAAGTTCCAGTCGGTCGCGACCGTCTGGGCCGGATCGATCGGCAGTATTCCGGAGGGCGGGAGGGCGGTGAAACGGGAGTCCTGCGAGTAGTTGTCGCGCAGCCGCTGCGGGATGCCGCGGCTGAACCCGACGTAGGCGCCACCGCCCCGGATCTGGTTTTTCTGGCTGTTTTCGAATCGACTCAGGGCGAAGGAAAACCGGCCATCGAAACCATAGAGCCGGAGGCCGAAGTCACGCGATTCACCGGACTGGTTCCCTGGCCGTTCGCCCAGAAAGGTCACTTGCGAGGGATTCGTGGACGGGGTGAAGTTCTCCGACTGGTTGTAAGTCAGGGCGAGCCACGCGACGGGCGTAAGCACGGCCCCGAAGGTCATGGTGTCGGCGGAGACCGCAACCTCCGGTGTGGTCTTGAACGGTACGGCCCGCGCCAGGCTAAAATAGCGACGCAGTTCGCTGGTGGTGGAATTGGGGACGGCCGGATCCGCCCATTCTCGATACGGCGGCTCGCCGATGTGGTTCGCGGTGGAATCGCGCCTCCACCCGACCAGCGTGATCAGCCGGCGTTCCAGCCAACGCCCCTGCCAGCCGACCGAGTAGGAATCGATCTCTTCACGAGTCAGCGTCGGAGCGACGAACGGCCGCAGCGCCAGATCGAGGGGCCCCACGCCGGCGGCCACCTTGCTGACGATCTGTTTCTGCGTGGAGAGAGTGGCGAGGTTTCGGCCGACGAATGCGGCATCCGGCACCGGATAGATGGGGCGCCCCCCGACATAATACGTGCGGATCGCGATCGCGTTCACGGCGTTGAGTGGATCGGCGTTCCAATTGGTGAGTCCGACGGTGCCACGGTTCAGCCAGCGCATCGTATCCTGCCGCGAGATCGTCTCGGTGGTTTGAGCGAGGAAGCTAAGGTTGTGTTGGCCCAGCCACCGGTTGCGGCGGGTGAGGTCAAGCTCGTACCAGGCGGAGGCTCGGTAGGCGTCGCGGCGCTGCCGATACTCGCGATATTGGTTGTTGGCCGACTCGCCGTACGGCTGGAGAAATCCCGGATTCGGACGCCCGTCGACCCAGAAGCGATTCGGGTCGATGGTCACGCGATCGAATGAACTCGGTCTGAAGTCGCGGTTGTTCCGCATCCAACTGCCGGCGACTTCGAGGTGGAGATCCCGGGTGATGCGCTGTTCGACAAACGCCTGCGTGGTGCTGCCCCGCGACTGATCCGAGGGATCGTCCCAGGTGCCGCCCTGGAGGTTGGTCTCCTTGGCGATGCCGAACAGCTTGAAGGGATCCTGGGTGTGCACCTCGGTGGCGAGGGCACCGTTGAATTGATGGCGGTTGAGATTGAACTGGTGCCGCCAATTGACGATGGGCTCGGCGAGGGCGAGACCCTGCACATAGGTCACCGATTGCCCGTTAACCTGGCCGAGGGCGTTGCGAGGGTCGAACGCCGCTTTCTGCGCGGCGGTGATCGCGCCCGTCGGGGAGAAGTCCACCGTTGGCCGGCCCTTCGCGATCCACTGCATCGCGCCATTGTCGTAGGCCCACGTCAGGGGGACGATGTTGCGATCCACCCGGTAGTCCTCGCGGTTGACCGAGAGCCGGGTGCCCGGCAGCGGCCGGGCTGTCACTCCCACTGTGACGCGTTTCTGGTTGCTGCCTTCGAAGTCGCGAAACTCCCGCTTGCGGTCGAAGAGGGCGTTCACCCGCACGGCGAGCCGATCCTTGAGGAGCGGTTGATTGTGATCCAGCGAAACGCGGTGAGAGTCCCAGGTGTCGTATCGGTACTGCACTTGGGTGATGCGCCGATCGAAGCGGGCCCGTTTGGTCGTCGACTCCGTCACGCCATCGGCCCCGCCTACCCCGAAGAGGAGCGAATTGGGTCCGCGCGACAGCGTGATGCGCTCGTTGTTGTAGACGTCGTTCGCGATGAAGGCGCGAAAGGTGTCGTTCGCGCCGGCGACGGATCCCTCGCTGTTCACGAATCCGCGGATGGCCATGGGCTGACCGTCGCCAAAGCGAAGAAACCCATTGTGCCGGGTCGGATCGCCCTCGACCGTGTCAACGCTCGGCGTGAAGATCAGCGCCTCCGCTGGTGAGGTCGCCGCAAGGTCTTGCAAGAACTCGGGGGTAATGACCGAAAGCGGCGCGGCGATATCGCGCAGCGACGTGCGCATGCGCGTGCCGGAGGTCGTTTCCAGCGCGGCGTACCCGGTGTCGCGAGTGGCATCGACGGTGAACGGGGAAAGTTCGATGACCGGTCCCGTGCTCGCGGCGGCTGGAATCGAAGGTGCCGGCGCGGCGGCGAACGAAAGCGTGGAAGCCACCGAGGCGGCCAGTCCGATCAGGCGGGGGCACCGAAGCCGAAGGGACGGGGTTGGGGTTGTTCGCGCAGTCATGGGTATGAAGATCGGAAGCAAGGCCCCGGCTCTTGCCCACCGATGGGCGGGTTGGGTCGGGCGGTGGAGAGACGAGGAGCGCACGGGACGGAGGGTTTGCCTCGAGTGGGGGAACGGGGCTTGCGGCTTAGCGCAGCGGGCAAGCGAGCTGGGGCTACTCGTGGCGCCCGAGTTCGGGCAGGTGCACCGCGCACAGCTCGATGTCCTCCTTGTTGAGGCTGTAGACGATGTAGAGCGTGTCGCCGACCCGAGTGGCGGCGGGGTTCGCCACGTCATAGTGCCGCTTGGAGTGGCCGGCGATGCGCGGCTTCGTCTCGAGCGTGCGCACCGTCCAGGCGCGGGTGAAGTTCTTCCCGTCCTCGGAAAGGCTGAGCGTGAGAACCTTCCTGGATCCGCCAAATCCCGAGCCCATGTTCTCCGCCGGACTGGCGGTGTGCAGCAGTTCCCGGTCGGCTCCCTGCCAGAAGTCATCTCCGCGCGTGTAGGGATTGTGGAGCAAGTACACCCGCCCGTCAGGCAGCGTGCCGACGCTGATGCGCGTGCTGTTCGAGGGAATCGCGGTGCGCTCCGGCACCGTCCAGGTCGCACCTTCATCGCGGCTGTACGACACATAAAGGCGCCACACCCAGTGTTGGCGCCGGGCATCGCCGTAATCGCGCCAGAACCGGACGAGCGTGCCGTCCCGGAGGCGATAGGAAGGAGTTGGCTCGATGAGCCTCTGCCCGTCGGGCGGGGACCCAGGCCGGCCCGGGTCGAGCAGGCTCGGGGCGTTGGCGCTGTCGCCGCGGGGGCGCCGCGAGTCGTGCGGCAGCGCACCCCTGGCGGTGCGATCGTCGATCCGCGCCAGAAGCGACCGGCCGACGGCTGCGTGACGCGGATCGGTTATTGTCGGGTAACTCGGAAAACCCGCCTCCACCTCCGGCGCGTCGTTGGTGAGCCACAGCACCTCGCCGCGGGTGCCGGTGGGCAGGATCTCGAGAGCCAGAAGATCGCCCCTCCCGTGATTCGCGCCTACGTTGGCGATCGCCCAGAGGCGGTCGTCCGCCGCGGCAAACCCGCTGTTCCACTGCACGCGGGAAAGGCCTTCGCGCTTCTCTCCGCGACGCTGCATCCGGCCCAGGGAGGGCGACAGCAGCGTGGGCGCCGAGTCCGGTGCGGGCAGCCACGTCCGCCCCCCGTCGCTCGACTGTCGCATTTGGAGCCGCTGGCCGGGCTGGTCTTCGTCCCAGAGATGGCTGTTCCAGGTGACAATCAAACGTCCATGGAATGACGCCACGTTCGGCAGGTTGGCGAACGCCCCCACCTCCGGGTCGACCGACCCCCGATGCACCATCGTGTAGCGGGTGCCGGACGGTAGCGGGGGCGGCAGCCTGCCCGTGCCGAGATTGGGCGGCGCGTAGCGGAACTCCGCGGCGAGACCCCCGGATGACATGGGTGTTTCGGACGCGCCCAGTCTCTCCCGCGGAGCCAGGGCCAGCGCGCCAGCCAACGCAAACACAGTAAAAGGGAGAGCAGGGTGGGACGTCATGCGTTTCAGAT
>JBEIHL010000275.1:0-5416 GCA_040381375.1 Opitutaceae bacterium | reverse complement strand
GACGGAAGTGAGGCGGTGCGAGCCGAGCCAGCCGACGCGCGGCAGTTTCCTCGCGAAGTCGAAATCGTAGTTGGCCTGCACGACGACGTTCTTCGCGGTGGCATCGGAGTATTCGCCGAGGTTGCGACCGTAGATGAAGGGCCGGAGGAAATTCGGATTCGTGCGGCCGTCGGGCAGGCGCTGGTTGACGTCCACGGAGATTTGGTTCGTCTGCGTGATCGCGGCGAAGGACTGATCGTGCGTGCGCTTCTCGTACTGGAAACTGGCCGAGACGTAGAGATCTTCGGCGAGGCGCTGGTCGAGCGCGAGGACGAGTTTGTCGTCGTCCTCCCCGCGGTAGTTGCCGGGCAGCGTGCCGATCTCGACAGTCTCGTAGGGGAAGATGCGCGAGTCCGTGACCTGCGGATCGGCGCTGAAGAGGAGGCTGTTCTCGCGGGCGGAGCCGGTGCGGGCGAACTGGCTGCGAGCGGTGACAGGGTTGACGGCGGCGCCGGTGACGGTGCGGTTGCCGGTGATCGTGAGGAGATTGTCGATCGGGTTCTGCCACTGGCCCGGGCTGTAGTAGAGCACGGTGGCAAGTGGGTTGGTATCGAGCGGGCGGCGGATGAGACCGAGGTTGACGGAGGTGCCGTTGGCGAGCGTGACGACGGAGTCGGGCGCGATGCCGTTGGCGCTGGGCGCCACGGGATCCCAGTAAAAGGCCTGCGCGATCTGCGCGGCGGTCATCTGCGGAGCGTAGCGGTTGTAGGCCGTCAGCCACTCGGAGACGTTGTCCTGCACGGTGCGGAAATTGGGCCGGCGGCCGTTGGCGTTCACGCGCTCGACATAGCCGCGCAATGTCGTGTGCTTGAACGGCTGGTAGGTCGCCGTCGCGAAGTAGCGCTGATCCTTCTGGTAGGCGCTCTTCACTTTATACTGCTGGTCGTTTTCGAGGAGCACGCCGCGGACAGCGAGCTTGCCGGGAATGAGCGTGCGGTTGATGTCGAAGACATGGCGCTGCGAGCCGAACTGGTCGAACTTGGTCTCGAGCTTGGCGAAGTTGCGGCTGAGCTGCGCTACCTTGGTGGACGAGTTGACGAGGCCGGCGGGCTCGGCGAGGCCGAAGAGGATCGAGTTGGCGCCGCGGAGGAACTCGGTCCGGTCGGTGTTGTAGCGATCGGTGGAGCCGAGGACCTCGATGTAGTTGATCGTGGTGCTGGCGCGGCCTAGGCCGCGGACGCGGACCTCGCCGGAGCGGTTGTTGTTGTCGCCGAAATCGCCGCCCACGTAGCCGTTGGCGCCGCCGAGCGCGGCGACGGACTCTTGATGGTAGGTTGAGTCGTTCTCGGCGCCGGACAAGAAGGCGAGCGCGCTGGCGACGTCGTTGGCCGCGAGGTCGTTCATGAACTCGTCCGTCAGGACAGTGACCGAAGACGCAATGTCTTTCAGGTCGGTCTTCAGCCGGCTCGCGGCGAGTGTACTGGAAGCGAAGTAGCCCGTATCCTGCGAGGTATCGACCACGAAGGGCGAGAGGACCAAGGCTCCGTCGGAAGAGTTGGGGGTCGTCCCGGGTTGGACCGGAACGTTTTGTGCGAAAGTGGGGGAGACGCCGACGAGCGCGAGCGCGCAGATACGCAGGGTGGGGTAACTCATGGTGGGGTCGCGCGAGGATAGCAGCGGGGTACGGGCGGAAAAATGGACAAGTGAGGATACCCATGTACTTTTGCATCCCATGACTCGAAACGTCCGTGACCGCGCCGAAGGGGGATTTGACGAGGCTCCGGCCGTCTGCCGTGCGGGTCTGTTTCAGTTCGCGGCGCAGCAGACTTTCGTCAACGGCTGCGTACAAAGCCGGGGGCTCTTTTGGTGCAAAAGCGGACGCGGGGAATTCACGGTCGACGGCGTGACGCACCGGCTCGAGCCCCACGATCTTTATCTTCTCCCGTGGGGACGGCGGATCGCCTACCGGCCCTCGGCGGAGGCGCCGATGTTCACCTCGCACGTGCACCTGGTGCCCTGGTATCGGCCCGGCGCACGCTGGGTCGCCAATGTGCCCCACGAACGGGGCGAGTCGGAGTACGACTCGCCCGATCGTCGCGATGTGGCCTGGCCGGGACTGGTCGGGGTGGTGCGGCTGCGCACGCAGGCGGACGAGCCGCTGGGTCGGTTGATCGACTACGTGGTCCGATGGTATCTGAATTCGCCGCGGGACGAGACGGAGGCGCGCGCGCTCGGATTGCTACTTGTACGAGAGCTGCGGCGCGCGGTCGCGGGACTGCGCGCGCCCGCCGCGCGCCGGCCGGAGGAGTTGGAGCGGCTGCTGGTGCACGTGGATCGCGGCTTCCACCTCGGGCCGCGTATCGAGGAGCTGGCGGCTCTGCTGGGACGCAGCCGCTCCCACGTCCTGAAACTCTTTCGCCGCCATCTCGGCGTTTCCGCCAAACGCTATGTGATCGACCGGCAACTGCGCGAAGCGCGCGAACTGCTGCTCAGTACGACGCAGTCGATCGCGGACATCGGCAAGGCGGTGGGCCTTGCCGATCCGTATCACTTCTCGAAACTTTTCCGGCGGTACGTCGGGCTGTCACCCCGGGAGTTCCGGACGGCGCACGGGCCGTTTTCGGCACTGCCCAAACCCTCGACTCACGTGCGATCGCCTCCCAGGGCGGCGGTGGCGGTTGATCGCAGGGTCAGGGCAGCGTCTTGAGTTGAACGTCCTTGAACTGCACGGTCATCGGCGGACCGGTGTGCAGCTGGAACGCGATTACGCCCGACTTCGGGGCATTCGCGGTGTCGGCGTCGGTGACGTCGGCGGTGAGCTTGCCGTTGAGGAACTGCTGCACGTGATTGCCCTTGGCGACGATCCGGAGCTCGTTCCATTCGCCGAGCTTGTAGATGGCAAGGATGTCGGCGGGGGCGGACGGCGTGCCGAGCTTTTCGACCGTGGCCTTCTGTTTGCCCTTGGCGTCCTTGCTCGTGCCGGTGATGCGAATCTTTTCGCCCGGTCCCATGACGATGCCGCGGCCCTTTTCCTCGTAGAGCATGCCGGCGTATTTGCCGGTGGAGTCGATGTCGGCCTGGTAGCCGCCGACGGAAAACGTCGCCGCGTCGAGTACCTTGCTGCGAAATTGCACGCCGGAGTTGGCCTGGTTGCGCTCGTTGTTGGGCGTCAGCTTGAACATCAGCTTGAGCTCGAAGTTCGCCGGCTGGCCGTCCTTCCAGACGAGGAACGTGTTGGCCTTGAGGTCGGCCTGGTTCTTGGTCTGGCCGGTGATGGCACCGTCCTTCACGGACCAGAATTGCGAAAGGCCTTCCCAGCCGGAAAGGTCCTTGCCGTTGAAGATCGGCTTGAAGCCGCTGTCGGCGGCGCGAGCGGAGGTTAGAAACGCGGTCGCGGCGAACGCGAGGGCGGCGAGGCGGAGACGGGGGTGGAGTTTCATGGGAAAGGAATACCCTTGGCAGCGCCGAGCTCCAGCTCGGCAAGGGGGCGAATGCCGGGCTGGAGCCCGGCGCTCTCAGGGGGAAATCAATGCGTATGAGCGGCGGCGGGGGTCGGTGCAGGTTGCGCGGACGGATTGGCCTTCAGATACGCCGCCACGTCCTTGGTGATGACAAGCTGACCATACATCACGGTCCAGTGACCGGGGAAGGTGCACACGTACTCGTACACGCCCTCGTCCTGGATGGGCCGGAGCCGGAGCGTTTCGCTCTGGCCGGTCTCAAGCAGTTTGGTGGCGGCGACGATCTCGCGAGATTCCGGCACCCAGGCGCGGCCGTTGCGGTCGATATGCTCGGCCGGCAACTCGAGCGCGGCGAGGGAGACGCGCTGGCGGGCGCCGGGCTGGGTGACGACCAGGTTGTGCGGCATGACATCCGGGTTCTCGAAGATGAGTTCGATCGCCTTGCCGGCGGGGGCGACGATGCGCGGCGTGTCGTAGCGCATTTCCTCGACCACCGAGCGTATGACGAAAACGGGTACGCGCAATCGGGCGAGCGACTGGCGCAGCGTGTCGGCCTCGGCCCCGGGCAGGGAGCCGGCGAGTTCGTCCGCGATCTGGATCGTCTCGACGTACTCGCGGCTCGTGCGGCGATTGGTCGGCTGGTCTGCCGCCCAGGCGATGAGCGCGCGTGCGGCCGTAGCGGAGCCCGCGCTCCAGGCATTGCGCGGCAGGGCGCGAATGCCCTGCGCGGCGGTCGTGACCTGCTGGCCGCGCTCGATCAGGGCGGTCAGCGCCGCGAAAACGGCGGCAGGTTCGCGCCGGGTGCTGACCGCGGTGCGGATCGCGTCGCGCTGCGTGGCGGCGACGATCTGGTCGGGACCCTGGAAATCGGTGAGCGGGCGCGCCAGCAACGGCATCACGCGTTCGTACGACGTGGCGCGCAACGCGGCGTCGGGGAGCAGATGAATTCCGCCCAGCAGGCTTTGCAGCGAGAGCGGCGAGGCCGACGCTTCGTTCCACACGGTGTCGAGGGTGCCGTCGGCCAGCGCCACCGCGGCCCAGCCGTACGAGCGGCCGTCGGCGTTGTCGGCCTGGGCGAGCTTGAGCAGCGCGGCGCGGTGCGGCTTGAGGTCGGCGGGCTTCTGCGCGAGGAGCAGCCGGCCGACGCCCCGGGCATCGACCTCGGCGGGTGAGTTCAACGTGGCGAGCAGGAGTGAAACGGGCGTCGCGTTCCGGTGCTGCGCCAGGCTGGCGAGGGCCTCGGCGCGGACGGAATCGACGATGCCGCGGCGGGCGAGGATGTTTTCGGACACCTCGGGCGTGCGCGGCAGCTTGAGTACTTCGCCGTTGTTCAGCGTGCGGAGCAGGTAGCGGACGGCGGCAGGATCGCCGCCGGCAATGGCCGCTCCGCTACCGATGCTCTGGCGCCACTGCGGCCGCAGCTGGCGGAGAGTCTCGCCGATCGCGTAATCGAGATAGTAGTCGACGTCTTTCTTCGTGGCCGCGAGCGCGACCTCGGTCGCACCGACCTCCGCAAAGAAACTGGCCGCGCGGACGGCCTGCAGCCGGACACGCGGGTTCTCGTCGGAGGCGAGGCGCTGCAGTTCGCGCAACGCGTTCGGCACGCGGTCGCGCCAGTAACAGAGCACGCGCACGGCGGCGGCGCGGGCGTCGGCGTTGGGCGAGTTGAGCTGGCGCGAGAGCAGGTCGACATCGACGACGTTGTGCCACTGGTGCACCCAAAGCGCTTCGGCCAGGTGGTGGGAATAGTCGGCCGCGGTGCGGTCGAGTCCGGCGGCCCAGGCCTTCGTCGCCGCGATGACCTTGGCGGTGTCGTGCTTGCCGAGCTCGATCTTGGCCAGGTTGCGGATCTGGTTTTCCTTCCGCTTGAGCAGCTCGAGCAAAGCGGGAATCGGCTCGCCGTCGATCTTCGGCTGCCACGCCAGCGGACGACTCTCGTGCGTGATGCGGTAGATCCGGCCGTGCTCGTGGTCGCG
>JBEIHL010000274.1:0-5417 GCA_040381375.1 Opitutaceae bacterium | reverse complement strand
GCCTCCTGCGGTTGGGTCCACGCGGCCTCGATTTCCGCCACCAGCTTCGCCCCCAAGTCGGGTAGCCTTCTCGCCGTGCCGGATCGTGAATGAAATTCCTTCGAACTTAGAGTCGAAATATAATTATCTGACCGTATTAAGTCAGAGCAACTCTACAGGAGGGCGCAGAGATCGCGGAGGGCTGACGCAGAGGAAGCGACTCGAGATCAGTCTCTCCGCGTCACCGCTTCAGCAGGAACCGGATCGCCGCGTGATAGCCTTCCAGGCCGAGGCCGGTGATCACCGCGATGCAAGCCGGGGCGGTGAGCGACTTGTGGCGGAAGTCCTCCCGCTTGTAGAGATTCGAGATATGGACTTCGACCGTCGGCAGGTGCGCGCCGAGCAGTGAATCGCGCAGCGCCACGCTGGTATGCGTGTACGCGCCGAGATTGATCACCAGGCCGTCGATCTTCGCGTCGGCCAGCGCCGCAATGCGGTCGATCAGCGCCCCCTCGTGATTCGACTGGAAGAACTCGAGCTGCGCCACCGACTCGAACTCCGCCCGCAGGGCGTTTTCCAGGTCGGCCAGCGTCGCCCGGCCGTAGATTTCCGGTTCACGCTTGCCGAGGCGGTCGAGATTTGGGCCGTTGAGGATGGCGATCTTCTTCATGGGACGCCGCGGATCGTCGCCAAAACCCCGGCGTTGCCAAGGAATCATTCGCCCGGGGCTGTCCCGTCAGAGCGGATTGTCCGTCGCGATGAACCGCCACGGCAGCCGGAATTTCCGGGCGAGCTCCGCCGCGAGCGCTTGGACGGCGTGCACCTCCGTCGCGTAGTGCCCGCACAGGTACAGGTTCAGCTTCTCCTCCTGCGCCCGGGTGAACCACTCTTCGCGCAGTTCGCCCGTCACGAGCGTATCCACTCCGGCTGGACCCAGCTCGGGCACCGCGCTGTTGCCGGAACCGCTGCAGAACGCCACCGCGCGCGGCGACGCGGAACCGTACTCGATCGCGATGACGCGCCGGTAGTGACGCTCCAACCGTGCGCGCAGCTCCGCACGACTCCGTCGCGACGGCGCGATGCAACCGATGGCCTCGCCGTCGCGCACGAGAAACGGCCGCTTCGGCTTCAGCCCGAGCTGGCGGGCGAGCAGCGCGTTGTTGCCGATCTCCGGATGGCCGTCGAGCGGCAGGTGATTCGAGTAGAGCGCGCAATCGCCCCGCACGAGCGTCGCGACGCGCTCGTAGGCGCTGCCGACGAGCGGGCGCGGCATGTCCCAGTAGAGGCCATGGTGGACAATCAGGAAGTCCACTCCCGCGGCGACCGCCTGTTGGAACGGCACCACGCCGATATCGACGGCCGCACCGATCCGCGTGACGCGGCCGGAGTTCGCCACCTGCAGGCCGTTGAAGGCCCCGGGCGCGTCCTTGAACGCCGTCCGGCGGGTGCGGCGGTCGCAATACTCCACGAGGGTTTCGAGTTTGGCGGGCATGGCGGAAAGAGTTGGGCGTCGAATGAGGGCGACGCGGCGAAAAGGGGAAGCCTATTCCGTACCCAGCCGGCAGCTATGCGCACTGAAGCCGGCGCCGAAACTGGCGAGCCAGAGGTCGCCGTCCCGGCCGGGCGGCCCCGAACGGAGCGAGTGTTCGAGCGCGAACAAAACCGCCGGGCTACTGAGGTTGCCGCAGTCGCGGAGCACGTGCGCAGCGGCATCGAGCGGGTGGGGCGCCAGCACGGGCTCCAGCGCCTCCAGCACGTCGCGACCGCCGGCGTGCGTGACCACCCGCGCGACGGGCCGGGGACCGCGGTCTGCCCACAGCCGGCCGACGGCGGCGGCCGCGAGTTCGGGCACGGAGCGGTCGAGCAGATTGCGGAGTTTTCCTCCGCGTTGTTCGAACCGCAGCTTGTCGCGATCGGCGGGCACGTGAACGGTGTCGAAGCCGAAGGCGCGCAGCGGCACCGCCCCGGGGGTCGCCCGCCAGATGGTCGCCGCCGCGCCATCACCAAAGAGGCACGCGCTCACCAGCACGCCCGGATCGTCGTCGACGTAAAACGCCGCCGAACAGATCTCCACCGCGATGCACGCGACCTTCGCCTCCGGCTGGGCCGCGAGGACATGCGAGGCGGCGCGCAGCATCGGAATCGCCGCGCCGCAACCCAGCCCCACCAGGTCCTGGAGAAACACGTTGGCGCGCAGGCCGAGCTGCTCGGCGACGTAGCTGGTGACTCCCGGGCAGAGGTAGCCGGTGCAGGTGCAGACCAGCAGCGCATCGAGATCCCCCGGCCGCAGTCCGGCCTGTTCCAGCGCCTGCGTGAGCGCCCGGCTGGCGAGCAACGGCGCCTCGCGCCGGAAGGTGGCGTTGAGTTCGTCGGCCGAGAGGTCGTACACGCCTTCGAGTTTCGGCACGGCCAGGTGGCGCTTGGCGATGCCGTGGTCGCGACGGAGGATCGTCTGCAGGATGAGCATGGACCGCTTGGTCAGCCGCTGGCGGAGCGGCGAACGCTGCGCGATTTCCCAGCAGTCGGCCTGCGTATAGGCGGTCGGCGGCAGCGCAGTGGCAAGGGCGTGAAGAAACATGGAAGGAGGAGATCGGCGGCCGGTTCAGTGCAACGCGGCGTAGAGCGGGCGGAAGGGAACGAGATGGGCGCGGTGCAGGCTTTCGAACCAGCGCCGGCGCCGTGGTTCCAGCAGAAAAGGATGCAGCAGCCCGGCCCACGCCAGGCGCATCCGAAACCGCCGGCGCAGGGCCGTGGCAACGGCGCGCTCCGCCGCTTCCCAGTCGATCCGGCCCTCCGCATACGCGAGCAGGCTGAGCAGGGCGGCATCCGCGCCCTCGAACGCCATCGCCATCCCGTGGCCGGTGAACGGCGGGATCGTGGCGCCCGCATCACCCAAATGGATACCCGAGGCCGGCGCCGGCCGGCGTCCGAACTCCAGCGCCGCCACCGCGCAAAAGCTTTCCTCGTGGCAGGTCGCGGCCGCCAGGCGCTCGGCGAGCAGCGGCAGCCCGGCCGACCGCACGTACTCGATGAGCAGCGCGCCACCCCGACCGGAGACCGGCCGGCGGCGAAAGAGGCCGCAAACGTTCACGCCTTCGGCCACCTGCGCGAGGCCGACGTAGCCCTCGGTGCCGACGTGCATCTCCAGCGGCTGGGCGAGGGGCAACTGGCTCCAGTGCGCCTTGAGGCCGAGCCAGACCGGCTCGGCCGCGCGAGGGCGGCCGGTGGCGATGACCCGTCCGGGCCGGGCCGCCGCGTCCTGCCGGCTGCCGGTGCGGAGGTCGCCGCCCGCCGCGGCAAACTCCCTGGCCAGCCGCGTATCCAGAACGTGGCGACTCAACGCGAGCGCGGGTTGGGGAAGCGTCTGGTGGCGGGCCGGCCCGCGGCCCACGGACCAGGCGACGTCGACGTGCCGCAGCGCGCCCGCCAGAGCGCTCGTAAGACCGAGGCGCTCGATCGTGTCGGGAGAGAGTCCGGAGATGAATTCGCCGCACACGCGATGACGCGGGTAGCGTCCGGCCTCGTGCAGGGTCACGGGGACGCCGCCCCGGCGCAGCGCGAGCCCGAGCGATAGCCCGGCGAGTCCGCCGCCGACGATTTCGATGGGGCGCATCATGCGCGAGTCCGGCGAACGGCGACCAGGCGATAGACGCCGAGCAGCGTGGTGGCGTGTCGCACCCGCCAGACGTTGGCGTCGAGCCCGAGCAGGCGCGGCAGTTCGTCGCCTCGAAATCCCGCCGCGATGCTGACGTGCGCGTCGTGCAGCGAGACGTGATTCGCGCCGAAGCACGGGGCGAGCGCACGGTAGAGCACCTGGGAAATCCGCCGGCGGGCCGGTTCGCAGGCGACGATCACCCGCGAGCCCCGCTGCAGTTGATCCCCGATGGCGCCGAGGTCCGCATCGGAAAACTGATGCAGGATCAGGTTGCCGAGGATCGCCGGATACCGGTCGTAGCCGCGAAACGTGCGCAGGTCCTCCTGGTGCCAGTTCGCCTCCGGCCAGTCCGCCGGCCGGGGCCACAGGTCGAGCCCGCCCAGGGTCAGGCCGCGGCGGGCGAGCCGGCGGCCGAGCTCGCCGGTGCCCGCGCCGAGTTCGAGCACGCGTTCGCCGGGCAACAGGAGACCAGGGAGCGTGCGCTCGATCCAGCGGTGCGTGCCGAGCACGCGATTGGTGAGGCGCAGATCGCGGCGATTGTGCAGGGCGTCCGGATGATCGACGGGCAGGGTGTCGAGCAATTCGGGTTGGAGGGAGCGCTGCATGAGGGTTGGAAAAGGGCGCGCCGCCCGATCGGGCCGGAAGTTCGCAACGAAAGTTGCCCGGGCGCGTGAACCTGTCCAGAGTCCGCATCGGTTTCCATGAACGTTTCCGCCCGACCCACTCCCTCGCCCGATTGCCCTGGGGTACCCGCCGTGCCCGTGTTGCCCGTCGACCTGATCGCCGACGCCGCGGAAAACTTCCCGCACCGGCCGTCCTGGGACGAGTATTTCATGGCGACGGCCGTGCTCATTTCCTCCCGCTCCAACTGTGAGCGGCTCCATGTCGGCTGTGTGATCGTCACGGCCGGCGAGCGCCGCAACCGGATCGTCGCCGCGGGCTACAACGGCTTCCTGCCCGGTACGCCGCACGTCTCGAGGGTGCGCGAGGGACACGAGCAGGCGACGGTGCATGCCGAACAGAATGCGGTGGCCGACGCCGCCCGCCGCGGCAGTTCGGTCGAGGGCTGCGTCGCGTACGTCACCCACTTTCCCTGCATCAACTGTGCGAAAATTCTCGCGGCCGCGGGGATCGCAGAGGTCAGGTATCGGTCTGACTACTCCAACGATCCCCTGGTTGCGCCGCTCCTCGAGGATGCCGGCGTGAAGATCCTGAAGCTTTGAGCCAACCGCCCCTTCGCGAACGAATCATGCGCGAGCCCCACCGAACCTCCCGGGAGACCCTCTCCGGCTCGCTGCTCCTTGCGCATCCGGCGATGAAGGACCCGAATTTTCGGCGCAGCGTCGTGTTGATGTCGTCGCACAACGCCGAGGGCGCGATGGGCGTGGTGCTCAATCGCCCGATGGGCAAGCGGCTCGGCGAACTGAGCGGGGACTTCGCCCTCAGTGCCCTCGCCGGCGTGCCGTTGTTCCATGGCGGTCCGGTCCAAAACGAGCAGTTGGTGCTGGCGGCCTGGCAGGTCCGTTCCGATGGCTTCCGGCTGCACTTCGGCATCGATCCGGACAAGGCGGAGCAGTTGCTCGCCGAGGAGGGAACGCACGTCCGTGGCTTTCTCGGCTACTCCGGCTGGTCCGCCGGCCAGCTCGAAAACGAAATGCGCCAGCGCACGTGGGTGGTCGCGGATGTGCCGGAGGATTTGCTGTCGCACGCGCAGGACGAAAGTCTCTGGCGCACCGTCCTCAGCCGCGAAGGCGCGGAATGGCGGCTGCTCGCGGGCGAGCCG
>JBEIHL010000273.1:0-5427 GCA_040381375.1 Opitutaceae bacterium | reverse complement strand
GGTCGACGCCCCGGGCTTTCCCACCACGCCCGCCATCACCCGCGGCTACTTCCGCTACTATGTCGGCGACAATATCGGCCAGAACGCCGACATGGCGCCCTCCAATTTCGTGTCGAACCAGATGTATGACTACCGCTGGGGCAACGGTGTCACCGGCAGTTTCGTGACCGAGCGGGCGAAGCTGGGCACGTCGATCGTCGGCAATGACTTTGCGCTTTCCCGCACCGTGCTGAAGACGGAGGGCGTGGTCCTGCAGAGTCACCTGCTCCGGGGTCGCGTCATCACCACCTTTGGGCTGCGCGAGGACCGCAGTTTCAACCGCGACGGCGCCCCGCCGACCTTCACGTACACGCCCCCCGTGATCGACGTGAATCGCGACTCGCTCACGGTGTGGAATGCCGCCGGCTGGCGGAGTCGCGAAGGGAAAACGAAGACGGCCGGCGTCGTGCTGCGCCCGTGGCCCTGGCTGAGCTTGTTTGGCAATGTCTCCGACAGCTTCCAGCCGGCCGGGCCGGCGATGGATCTCTTCCGGCGCCCGCTGCCGGATCCGACGGGCGAGGGGGAGGACTACGGCTTTGCCCTGAATCTCTTCGGGGGCCGGTTCATCGCCCGCGTGAATCGGTACGAGACCAAACAGATCAATTCGCGCAACGGGAGCAGCACCATCATCGCGCAGCGCCTGCGCGCGATCGATTTTCTGACCCAGGGTTCGGGCTCGGGGAATGTACTGCTGTATGACCGCGCGACCGGCTGGGTGGTCAATGCCGCCGCGGCCCGCGGCGCCTCGCTGACCCAGGACCAGATCGACACCGAGGTCGCGAAGATCATGGGCCTCGATAAGGCGTACACGATTCCGCAGGAGTACCTGATCGGCGAAACCGGTGACGTCGTCGCGAAGGGCACCGAGGTCGAACTCAACTACAGTCCGACCAATTTCTGGACCATGAAGCTCAACGTGACCGAGACGCAGTCAATCGACTCACGTCTCTCGCCGGGCATGACGAAGTACCTGGCGGAGCGCCTGCCGGTATGGCAGAGCATCATCGATCCCGAACTCGGGCGGCCCTGGTTCACGGAGCGTTACGCGGGCAGCAATTCGGCGTCGCAATTTCTGGCCGCCAGCGTGGTGGCCCCCCTGCGCGTGGCGATCGCGACCGAGGGCAAGAGCCGGCCCCAGATCCGCAAGTACCGCGCAAACCTGAGCACGAGCTACCGGCTCGCCGGGCTCACCGAACAAAAGTATCTCAAGCGCCTGTCGGTCGGCGGCGCGCTGCGCTGGGAAGACAAGGGCGCCATCGGCTACTATGGCGTCGAACAACTGCCCGCGGTCATCACGGCCCTCGACACCAACCGGCCGATCTATGAGAAGGCCAACTTCTACGCCGATGCATTTGTCGCCTACCGCACGCGGCTGTTCTCCGAGAAGGTGGGCGCCACGTTCCAGCTGAACGTGCGCAATCTGCAGGAGAACGGGCGACTCCAGGCGATCAGTGCCTATCCCGACGGCACGCCGAACGGCTATCGGATCATCGATCCGCGGGTCTTCATCCTGACCGCCACGTTCGATCTTTGACGCGTTTTCCCTTCGCCGAGTTTGGCGGTGCCTTCATTTGCAGCGGCGGCGAACGGTCCGGGCCGGCGGTCCCCCCTCAGGGTGCGATCGGCGGCAAGGGCAGAGTGGTGCTCTGCGGCGCGCGGATCCGCTGGTGCAGGGCCGCTTTCAGCGTCTCCAGTCGCCGCGTAATCTCCGGAATCGGGATCGCCGCAATCGAACCGTCGAGGCGCGCGATAATGCGGCGGGCGCTGGTCGCGTTGAACGGGTATCGGTCCCCTCGATACACGTAGACGGGATTGGTGTGGGCCTCGGTGCCGGCGTCGGCGTACGTCCGCGCCGCGATCCAGGCGCTGCCGCTGACCGGCATGAGATGGCGCAGCGACCATTCCGATCGGCCCTGCGGGTCGAAGCGGCGCTCGACCACCTCGCCGTTCACGATGAGATCGAGGTAGCGCACCGGGTGCTGCGGGCTTTGCACCCGGACATCCACCACCATCCGGGCGTCCTTGCCATCGGGAAACCGCAGGATCGCGCCGGGCTTCTGCCCGTCGACGGTGAGGAAAAGCATCGGTCCCGATGTGGCGAAACTGCGTCCGGCCGCCAGCGCCTCGGCAAAGGTTCGCGGCGTGGGCACTGTGTCGCTCCACGCGTAGGTCATCTCGCTCGCGAGCTCACGGGTCGGCGGATAATCCGACGCGCCCACGATCGGCAGCCGGTAGCCGATGTTCAGGAAATCGTACCAGCCCTCGAGTCCGAGACTGCGGTACTCGCCGAACTGCAGCAGTTCGACGAAATCCATCTTGTTCTCGAGCAGCAGGCCGTCCGCCTCCTGGTTGAAGTACCCGCCGTGCGCCAGGCCGATGAAACCGCGCAACGCGTGGGTCTGGTCCGCGATCACGGCCAGCGACGGCCCCTGGTTGACGTTGGCCGTCGGCCCGGCCGCCGGCACGTAGCGATCCGGAATGGCGATGGTCACGTGACCCAGCCGGCCGGGTCGATACTCCTGGCCGGACGCGATGTGGTAAACGCCGCGGTTCGCCACCGTGGCGTCGCCGAGCCCGCCGTGCTGCCGGTACGATTCGTACTTCGGCCCGCCCTGATCGTAGCCCCCCGTGTTCATCGACAGCAGGTAGGCGTAGCGGATGTCCTTGGCCGAGGTGACGGCGAGGAGCGCGGCGTCGTTCGTGCCCGTGCGCTCCATGTGGATGTGAGTGTCGCCGGAATACCAGCCGAGCGCCGCCATATCGATCGCGCGTTCCAGCACGACTTCGACCGCGACGGTCGCCTTGGGTGCGGCGTGAAGCGTGACTTCAACGGGCCGGTACTCGTAACCCTTGCGCACCTCGATGGAGGCGGATCCGGGTGGAACGCGCACCTCGCAGCCGCCGTCGGCGAAGAAGTAGTACGGCACCCGGCGCAGGCGGATCGCGCCCTTCAGGCGGTTGGCGCTCTGCCGCAGGCTGAACTCCCGCAGGGGGTCATGCTCCGGCTCCTGGTCGCCCTGGTTCACGCAGACGGTCGCCGCAACGGGCCGCCGGGTCATCGCATCAATAATGCGGATACGCAGCAGCGCCGCGTCCGGTCCCGGATCGATGGTGGGCGGAGGCGGCGGCCGGCCCTGCTGCCCGTGGGGCAGGTCGTGGGCGGACACGGTCAACGCCAGCAGGAGCCCGGCGGCGGCGGGCAGGACGGCAAGCGGGAAGCGCCAGCGCATGGGTGGTAGGTTCGAGTACGGCGGATCCGACGGGCTGGATCGGACGGTGCGGGACGTCCGCCTGCCGTTCGCCCCCGGAATTATTTCCCGACGTACTTCAGCCGGTAAACCTTATTGCCGAAGTCGTCGCTGAAGAGGAGTGAGCCGTCCGGCGCCTGGGCGACATCGACGGGCCGACCGAGGACTTCGGTGCCGCCTTTGAGGAAGTTCACCATTTTCAGTTCGCCGTAGGGGTGGCCATTCTCGAAGAGGAGCCGGGAAAGGCAGTAACCGACCTTGCTCGTGGCGTTCCAGCCGCCGCGCAGGGCCACGAAGGCGTCGCCCTTGGCGTTGGGAATCCGGTCGCCGGTGTAGAAGGTGAGCGCGTTGGCGGAGGAGTGGGCCGGCAGCAGCCACTCCGGCACGATCGCCTTTTGCGCGTACTCCATGAGCCGCGGTTCACCGAGCATTGCCAGGTTGGGCTGGTTTTTGCCGACGAGCCACGGGTGGCCGTAGAAGCCGCCTTCGACGAAGCGATTGAGCTCCGCTGGCGGATTGTGATCGGTGATCGCCTGGCCGAGCTTCCGGTCGCCCTCGAGCTTCGCGGCCATGTTGTCGATGTCGTGATCGACGCCCCAGAGTTCGCTGGTTCCCGGGCGCACGGCGAACTTCTCCGTGTTGCGGATGCCGGAGGCGAAAAGCTTCTTGTCGGAACCGTCGAGCGCGAAGCTCCAGATTTTCTTTCGCTCCGACGCCTCGATCGGCTCATCCGTGGCATTGGTCTGGTCGCCCACGTGAGTATAGATGCGGCCGCCGTGGATCAGCAGGGCGCGCCACATGTGGCCGCCGCGCGCGCCGGTGGGCAGTTGTTCCGGCCCGAGCACCTGCACTTCTTCATCGGCCTGGCCGTCGCCGTTGGTGTCCCGCGCCTTCGAGATCGCGTTCAACTGGGCGAACCAGAGCCAGCCGTCGTGCCACTGCATGCCCTGCATGATCACCGTCGGCTGCTTGCCGGAAACGAAGGCCGTCTGCGTTTCGTAGGTGCCATCGCCGTCCTTGTCGCGACAGGCCACGATCCGGCCTTCCTTCGGCACGCTCACGAACAGCGTGTTGTCGGGGCCGAGAGCGAGGAAGCGGGGCGTCTTGACGCCGTCGACGGCGACCGAGAGCGCGTACCCTTCGCGCACCCAGACCCCGGCAGGGACATCGGCGGCGTGGATCGCGGAGGCGAGGGTGATGACGGCGGCGAGCCGGACGATGCAACGGGGTGTCTTCATGCAGTAGGGCGGGTAGGATGATGAACGGACCATCCGTAAGATAGGGCGGCGATCAGGGCGAGGCAACCCAAGGATATGCCGGCCCGCGCCGAAGCGGCCCGCCCGTCCGAAAATATTCCTCGAATCCTGCGGAACTCCGGGCGGGAAATACTTTCCTTGGGGGCGTGATGATCAACGACGCGGCCCTGGCCCTTCCCGGGAACGAAGAGGATGTCCTCTTTCGCTTGGAACTATGGTCGCCCGTCGCGCCGATCGCCTGGCGGGCGCTTCGAAGGGAAACCCCACCGCCGACCGGCTTTCCTGGCGTCAAGCCGAGGGGGAGATTTTCGGCGTCGCCGAGCCCACGCTTCACGCGGTGGAAGCCGCGCGCTGATCAGATGTAGTCTTCCGTTGTAGGAGCGGCTTTACGCCGCGACCTTCGTCGCGACCCATCCTTCGGCCGATCGTTCAGTCGCGGCGTGAAGCCGCTCCTACATTTGGACCATGGCCATCGGTCCCCGTACCCAGCCGCCAGCGTCGCTTTTCAGCGGGCCCGCGGCCAGTCGGGCATCAGCCCGGATTGGAGAATTCGCGGCGCGAGATTGCTGAGCGCGTCGCGGGCGGCGGACTCGAAGCCTTCGCTGCGGGCGAACCAGTCTCGGCGGTTCCACATCATGAGCGACGTGCCGGAAAAGAGGCCGAGGTTTCGCTTTCCGTTCGGCGTCTGCAGCGTCGCGTTGAAGGTGCAGTCCACACTGCCGGTCCGATCAACCCGCCACTCATGGAGAAAGATCGCGAGCGAAGGTACGGTCGGGTCGGGCTGCTCGCCCCATTCGATGTAACGGATCCGGCCGCGCATTCCTTGTTCACGCAGCGCGGAGATCACGCGATAGGCGAACGCGTCCTCGACCTCCTCTTCGCGG
>JBEIHL010000272.1:0-5429 GCA_040381375.1 Opitutaceae bacterium | reverse complement strand
CGGCCAGTTGCCCCTAGTATCCGGAGTGAGCGCGGAACCCGGACAGTGATGTTTCTGGCGCGCCGCCTTTGCGGCTGACTTGCACCGCCACGACCGTCCGGGCGCCGTCGCGCGAGCGCCGACTACTTCTTCTTATTGGCCGCGAGCTTGGCTTTGGTGGCCTGCTGCGCGGTGATCAGCTGCTGCTTCTTGGAACTGGCGTCGTTGGAGCGAGACTGCTTTTGCGACGCTTGTTTCTGATTCGATTTCGGAGATCTGTCGCCCATGGCGGGTGTCCTTTCAATGAGGGTTGTCTCACCATCGGAATGTTCGTTTCTCCGAAGGCGTTGCCGCACGTTGCCTACGTTGTCGGCAAAGTAAACTACGTTGCTCCATGCCGGCTGAAGGTTTGGGCGCGTTCTGCCGCGATTCGCGTACTTCGCGGCTTCGCGAGAGTCTTGGTTCCCGGGACAGATCGGAGTTGGTTGAGGGCTCACGCGAAGCCGCGAAGGGCGCGAGGCAGGGTTCGCTCTTCTCCGGCCCGGCCTTGACCTGATTTCCGGTTCGCACGTTGTGGGCGTGATTGCATGAGACCCGGCCCGAATCCCTTCCCCTTGCCAGCCGACAACGCCCGCGTCCGCGTCGTGCCCAGCTTTGACGCCCTCGTTTCGACCCCATTTGCCGATGGCGTGAATGCGCTCTGTTGGCCGCGCACCCTGAGTGGCGACTTTGATGAGGTGGTGGCGCACGTGACCGCCGGCGACGAAATCGCCACGCTCGACGATGCGAGCCTCCGCGCCCTTCCGCTGACTCCCGCCGGACGAGTGGCCGTGGAGACGCTCATCGCGGATCAGGAACGGCTCCGGGCGCTCGGACTCGCCCCCGTCCTCGACTGCATCCAGCGCTATCCCCGCGACGACGACGACATCGTGTCCACCGATGTTTATTCCTTTCACGCCGACAGCGCGACGGTCGAGACCGATACGTATCTGTGCAGTTATACGGAGTCGGCGTCTGAAGGCATCCGCAACGAAGACGCGCAGCGATGCATCGACCTCCCCGAAACTCGCGCGGCGCTGCTCCGGCGCTTTGGCGGCGCCGATGACGCCGCCTTCCGCGAATACCTGCATGAGAGCTGCTACGATCTCCATTACGTTGCCCTCCCGCACGCCCAGCCGTTTTCCTTCGGCCTGGGAAATCTCTGGCGCATTGCCGTCGATTATCCCGGCTGTCCCGTGCCACCGTGCGTGCACCGCGCTCCTGCCACCGTGGCCGGGCGGCCGCCCCGCCTGCTCCTGATCAGTTGAGCTTCTCCACCCCATGTCCCTCCCGTCACCCCGCCGCCAAACGTTCCCCGCCGTTTGCCCTCTCGGTCACGCCATCGGTCGGCTTATCGTCGGACTGCTCGCCGTTTCTGCCGGTCCGCTGAAATCGGCCGACGCCGTCGGCGCCAAGTCGGGGCCGCCCGGCCGGGATATAAGCTACAACGCCATCACCGACGGACCCCGCACCCCGGAAGCGCAGCGGCGGGGCTTCATGTTGCCCGCCGGTTTCGAGATGGAGCTCGTGGCGGCGGAGTCCGAAGGGCTGGGAAAATTCATCGCGCGGGCCTGGGACGCGCACCTGCGACTCTGGACGATGACGGCGCTCGAGTATCCGGTGGACGGAAACGAGAACAAAACGGCTTCCGACGCGCTGTTCGCTCGCGGGGGCCGCGATCGCGTCGTGGTGTTCGACGATCCGTACACGGTCACGCCCGGCGGCGCGAAGCCGCGCGTCTTCGCCGACGGCCTCGTGATGCCGCTCGGCGTTTTGCCGTACCGGGACGGTGCCCTAGTCCAGTACGGCGCCGACATCCGCCTCTACCGCGACACCGACGGCGACGGCCGGGCCGACCGGCACGAGACCGTGCTCACGGGTTTCGGGACGCAGGACTCCCATCTGTTTCCCCATCAGTTTCTGCGCCAGCCGGGCGGCTGGATCTTCGTGGCGCAGGGGCTGTTCAACTACTCCAACGTGCGGCGGCCGGATGGAGCGCCGTTTGCCGACGGATCGACCGCGGTGGCTTTCAACCAATGCAAGCTCGCGCGCTTTTTGCCGGATGGCTCGCGCTTCGAGAGCGTCACGGCCGGACCCAACAACATCTGGGGCCTGGTCACCGCCCGCGACGGGGAAACGTTCTTCCAGGAGGCCAACGACCAGGGGTATCCGGTCATCCCCTACACGCCGGGCGTGCTGGTGCGAACCGGCTCGAAGGACCGGCTCCGGCCGTACCAGCCGATGATGCCGCCGCCGCTGCCCCCGGCGCAGATGGGCGGCACCGGTCTCAGCGGGCTGGCACTGGCCGAGGATGGGGACGGGCTCTTTCGCGCGGTCGGACGGCCCGCCCACGCCGGCGACAAGGTCTTCTTTCTGGCCAACCCGATCACTGGCACGATCCAGGTCGTGAAGGCCGTGCTCGAGGGTGCGCGGTATCGGTATGAGAAGCTGCCGGATTTCGCGACGAGCGCGGACCGTTGGTTTCGTCCGGTGGCGATCCACTTCGGACCCGACGGCTGCCTCTACATCGTCGACTGGTACAATAAAATCATCTCGCACAACGAAGTCCCCCGCGAGCACCCCGATCGCGACAAGGTCCGGGGGCGCATCTGGCGCGTGAGGCATCGCGAGCAGGCGCGGGGCGCCCCGCCGGCGCCGGCCCGGCTCGACGACCGCGCGCTGATGGCGCACCTGGGGGCGCCGAACGCCCTCGTGGCCCGGCTGGCCTGGCTGGAGTTGTCGGATCGGCGCGCCACCGCGTTGGCGCCCGAGCTCGCGCGACTCGCCGGCGATCGTGGCGCGGCCACCGATCGCCGCCTTGGAGCGCTGTGGGCGCTCGAGGGTATTCAGACCGTGGAGACATCGCTGCTGCGCACGCTCGCGACCGACCCGAGCGTGCACCTCCGTCGCGAAGCCGCCCGAATTGCCGGGGCCCAGGTTCGGCCCGAGGACGATTTTCTCGCCATCGCCGCTCCGCTGGCGGCAGATCCGCATCCCAGCGTGCGCGCCGCGGTGGGCGATGCGCTCCGGCGGGTTGGCCGGCCCGGATCGCGCACGGTGGCCGTGGCGGCCCGACTGGGCGGCGCGTCGCTGACCACGGGGAACGAGTGGGAGCGTTACGATCGCGAATTCGAACGTTACCTCGCCCGCTGGGCCCTGGAGTTGCATCCGGATGCCACGGCGTCGTTCCTGCAATCGGCGGACGGGGCGGCGCTGCCCCTCGAGAATCGCGTGCTCGCCACCTTGTCGCTGGGCGGGTTGCGCGCGGCGTCGGGATTGGCCCGGCTCGCTCCCGAGCTGAAGCGTCCGCTGGATGCCGAGGAGGTGCGCGTGCTCGCGGCCCATTTCGCCGATGCCACGGTAGGCGGCGCGCTCGTTCGGGCGCTCGAGGCGGAGGCGACGCGCGCAACCGTGCTGCGCGCCTTGCTGGAGTTGCGCACCAACTTCGATCCGGCGCCATTGGTTCCGGCGCTGACGGCCGCGGCCAAGGCGCAGCTCGCCGGCGCCCACGAGCCCGATCGCCTGCTGGGCGCCGAGGTCGCGGGCGCCTTCAAACTAAGGCAGGTCGAGTCGGAACTCGTCCTCGCACTGCACGCGTCCGGACGGGAACCGAAATCGCCCCTTGCCCTGGCGACCCTGCGGGCACTGCGGGAAACGGGCGGTGGTCCGATCGAACGGCTGGAAGAGATCGCGCGCAGCGCTTCGCCGACCGCGGTGCGAGACGAGGCGCTCGGCGCGCTGGCGGCGTCGACCGATGTGCGGGCTCCGGGCCGTTTGGTCGCGCTGCTGCCGGGGCTGACGGCGACGCAGCGGGGCAGCGCACTGCAACGACTCGCCGGCACGCGGTCCGGGGCCGCGGCGCTGCTGGCGGGTTGGCGAGACGGCACCGTGAGCGGAGCGGATCTCGGCGTGAACACGGTGGATCGGCTGCGGACCTTGTTGCCCGACGACCCGCAGGTGGCCGCACTGTGGCAGCGTCTCGGCGGCGACGCCGCGCGCGTCCTGCGGGTCGGTGGCGCCGACGGCGACTACGCGGCGACGCAACTGACGCTGCGCGGGCCGTTCACCATCGAATGTTGGGTGAAGCTCGAGGCGCCGGTCAGCAATCACGACGCGATCCTGTCCGCGAAAGGGCAGCTCGATCTCAACTTCCATGCCGGCCGGCTCCGGGCCTGGGTCGGCGGCGGGGCGGGCGCGAAGGGCGGTGATCTCGTGGTGGCATCGAAGATCACCGTACCCGGAATCTGGATGCATTATGCGCTGACGCGCGACGCAGGTGGAGTTTTCCGGATCTACGTCAACGGCGAGCTGGATGCGACCAGCCCGGCGACCCACGCGGGGGATTTCACCGGCCTCGACCTCGCGCGCTCCACGCCTGCGGCCGGGGGCACGGCAGGCTGGCTGGCCGAGTTTCGCGTCTGGAGTCTTGCCCGGTCAGCGCGTGACATCCGGGAGAACTTCGACCGCACCCACGCCAGCGAAAGTTCCGGCGCTCGTCCGGCGGCGCTGCGGCACGTCTTTGGCGGGGCGGAATGGGGCGCGCTGCAGGGCAATGCCCGCGTCGAAGCGGTCGAGGACGCTCCGGTGCTGCTGACACCGGCCGAGGCCGCGGCGCAGGCGGAAAAGTTCGCGCGTTTTCGCTCGCTCGCGAACGCGCGCGGCAACCCCGAGCGCGGTCGCGAGCTCTTCTCGGCCCTTTGCCTCGCGTGCCACCAGCAGGGTGGCCGGGGTGGCCAGATCGCGCCGGCCCTCGACGGCGTGGCGCTGACGGGTGGGGAAGCGCTGCTGCGCAATCTGCTCACGCCCAGTGCCGCCATGGAGAGCGCGTATCAGACGTTCCGGGTCGTGTTGAAGGACGGCAGCGTGATCGACGGCTTCCTGGCCGAACAATCCGCCGAGGCCCTGGTGTTGCGTCTGCCGGGCGCCGCGGACCGGCGCGTGGCGCGCGCGGACGTGCAGCAGGCCTCGTATCTGCGCCGCTCGCTCATGCCCGAGGGCTTGCTCGAAGCCCTCGCGCCGGAGCAGGTCACGGACCTCTTCGCGCACCTCAAGTCGCTGCGCTAGCTGGGTACGCCCTGCGTCCGGCACCGGAATTCCCCGGAACAATGACAGGATTTACCGGATTTACAGGATGAAGTCTGCGTCAGTCGGAGCGTGGTATCTTCGCGCCAGTGAATTTCTCCATCCTGTACCTCCTGTTCATCCTGTCTCATGATCGGGAACGGGCCGTTTCCGATGGCTTCACCTGAATCGATTCGGGCTTGCGCGGTCGAGCGTGGCCGCTCCTACGGCCCCGCGGCGGCCTCGCTCACTCGGTCGGTGATCGTGAGGGTGTTGAGGTCAAGGACGCGCTCGAGCCGGCCGTGGGTGATGGTCAGCCGGCGACCGCCGATCTCGGCGTTGAGGTGCGG
>JBEIHL010000271.1:0-5443 GCA_040381375.1 Opitutaceae bacterium | reverse complement strand
GGGCGCTTCCGTACCGGCCAGCTTTACCTCGTCGAGACTGGTTCCGCGGGCAACAGCTACCTGGGCGACCAGGATGTCAAGGCATGGTACGGCATGATTGATGTCTCGCTTTCCCGTTCGCTCCGGCTGATTGGCGGGCTGCGGCGTGAGTCGACGAAGCTCGACGTGCGCAGCCGCGATCCGCGCCGCCGCGCCGGGCAGCTGGACAACGATGACAACCTGCCCTCGGCGAATCTCGTGTATGCTTTCAGCGACCGGATGAATCTCCGCGCTGCGGTCACGAAGACGATCGCGCGCCCGAATTTCCGCGAGATTGCCGATTATACTTCGTTCGAGTTCGTCGGCGACTTCGTCTATGTCGGCAACCCCGACCTGCGCCGCACCACGATCAAGAACTATGACCTGCGTTGGGAATGGTTCCCGCGCCGCGGCGAGATCGTGGCCGTGAGTGTCTTCCACAAGCAGATGACCGATCCGATCGAGCGCGGCGTGTTTTCGATCGTGAACAGCGGCGAGCTCCAGTACCAGAACGCCCCGCGCGGCGAGGTGAGTGGGATCGAATTCGAGCTGCGCAAAAATCTCGGATTCCTTTCGGAGCGGCTGCGCGGACTTTCCGGTGGCTTCAATTTTACCTGGGTCGAGTCGTCCGTGGACATTACGCCGGCCGAGCTGGCGTTGATCCGGATCTACGAGCCAGGCGCGCGCGCGACACGCGAACTCACCGGCCAGTCGCCGTACCTCGTCAACCTCGACCTGACCTACAATCTGGCCCGCACCGGCACGACGGTCAGCGTGTATTACAATCTCTTCGGCGAGCGTCTGGCGCAAGTGAGCCCCCCGGGCACGCCCAACGTGTTCGAGCAGCCGGCACCGACCCTCGATGTGATCTGGAGCCAGCGGTTGCGCGAGCACTGGCAATTCTCGTTCTCGGCCCAGAACCTCTTGGATCGCGCCGCCGAGGAAACCTACACGTATCGCGGCCAGGACTACGTGCGCTCGGCGCACCGCCGCGGCGTCACGACCTCGCTCGGGCTGACGTACTCCTATTGAGCGACGTTCGATTCTCGCTTTCGTTCCAACCACAGAAAACGCCTGATGAAATCCCGGTTCCTCACTCTGCTCGCGGCCCTGGCCGCTCCGTGCGCGCTCTTCAGCGCTGACGTCGCCGTCAATACCAACATCACGTCCAGCCGCACCTGGACCAAGAACAACACCTACATCCTCGACGGCCGCGTCTTCGTCACCGACGGCGTGACGCTGACGATCGAGCCCGGCACCGTGATCAAGGGCAAGGTGCGCGCCGCCCAGGACGCCTCGGCTCTCGTCATCGCTCGCGGAGGCAAGATCAACGCCAGCGGTACGGCCGCGGAGCCGATCATCTTCACGGCCGAGGCGGACAACCTGAACGGCAATCTCGGCCAGAGTGACCGCGGCCTCTGGGGCGGCGTCGTCCTCCTGGGCCGGGCGCGCACCAACACCGCGTCGGGGCAGGGCAACATCGAGGGCATTCCCACCACGGAGCCGCTTGGCATCTATGGCGGCACCAACGACGCCGATGACTCCGGCGTGATGCGTTACGTCTCGATCCGGCACGCGGGCTCCCTGCTCGGACCCAACAACGAGCTCAACGGCCTCACGATGGGCGCGGTCGGCTCGGGCACGACTATTGAGTACATCGAGGTCTTCGCAAACGCCGACGATGGGTTCGAGTGGTTCGGCGGCACGGTGAACGCCAAGTATCTCGTCAGCGCCTTCAATGACGACGATGCGTTCGACTGGGACGAAGGCTATCGCGGCAAGCTGCAGTTTCTCTTCACGATCCAAGATCCTTCGGTCGGCAATCATGCTTTCGAGTCCGACGGCGGCACGACACCGGAAGACGGCACGCCCTACGCGATGCCGACGATCTATAATTACACCGCGATCGGTTCGGGCGCCACGTCGACGAACTCGAACAGCATCGGGCCCATCTTCCGCGACAACACCGGTGGCAAGGTCTACAATTCGGTCTTCCACGATTTCCGCGGCTACGCCTGGCGGATCGAGACCGAAAGCGCGCAGGCGCAGGACAGCGCGAAACGGCTCGCGGCGGGCGACATCGTGATTGCGAGCAATCTGTTCGGCACCTTCGGCGCGGGCACGACCGACGCCCAGCTCTTCCTCAGCCCAAACGCAACGTCGGGTGGTCCGGCGCCGGCGTCGAATTACACCGCCGAGCACATCCGCGCCGCCGCGCAGAACAACCGCGTGAACACGAATCCGCAGCTCGTCACGATCGACCGCACGCGCAGCGGTCTGCTCGACCCGCGGCTCCAGGCCGGCAGCCCGGCGCTGCAGCTCGCGGCCTCAGCGCCGAACGACGGCTTCTTCACGGCGGCCAGCTATCTCGGTGCGTTCACGACTTCGGGTAACTGGGCGTATGCCTGGACGAAGCTCGGTCGCGACGGCTATTTTTCGCCGGCCAGCGCCCTCAGTGACACCGGCGGCGGCTCGACGGTCGTGGTGAACAGAGGTTCGACGAGCAAGCTCATCAATATCGCCACGCGGCTCACGCTGCAGGCGGGCTCGATCGCCTTCCCCGGATTCTTCATTAACGGCTCGCAGTCGCAGACCCTCATGATCCGTGCGGTTGGTCCTGGCCTAACTCAGCTCGGTGTAGCCAACGTGGTCGCTGATCCGATCATCGAGCTCTATTCCGGCGCGAACAAGATCGCCGAGAATGACGACTGGTCCGGCACGCAGGCGTCGCAACTCGCCGCCCAGGTCGGGGCGTTCGCCCTGCCCGCCGGCAGCCGCGACGCCGTGCTGCTCGCGACCCTGCCCCCCGGACCTTACACGCTGCAGGTCCGCGGCAAGACGGGCGGCGGCGAATTGATCGTCGAAGTGTACGAAGTCGACTGAGCGATGCGGATTTCTCCCCCCTGGGAGCGCGGACGCCCTCGTCTGCACTTCGATCGATGCGGCCGGTGACGGCCGCGCTCCCAGGACCGACGAACAATGGGTCAGCCTGTATCATGTTAGTGCCGCGCTAACATGTAGCAGGCTGACGCCTTGCCTTTCCGCGGACGAGGGCGTTCTCGCTCCCAGGGTTAAGCCACCAAGTACTTTGCCTTCGCCGGCACCTGCACGATCTCCCGACCGGGCAGGATGCACGCAGTGAGTGCGCCGCCCTGCACGCAAGCGGTATCGATCCCGAACGACCAGCGCGTCGCCGCCGGCTCGCGGCGCGGCGTGTGGCCGTAGATGACGAACGGCGGACCGCTCCAGAGTTCGGACCAATGCGGCTCGCCAGGGAAATCGGCCCGCTTGCCGGGTTCGCCATCGGGTCCGACCACCTGGATCCGGGTTACCACCCGGGCGGGTTGGCCACGCCAAGGACGGCCGGGCAGGAAGCCGCCATGCACTAACACCGTGGCGAACTCGGGCACGTGATACGTCAGCGGCATCGACGCGAGATAGGCCCAGTCTTTATCGCTGAGCTGCCGGAGCGTCTCGTAGTCGGATCGCTTGAGATGGGTCGGGTCGCCGGTGCGCCGGTAGTTCAGCAGCCGCAGCTCATGGTTGCCCAGGAGCGAACGGTGAGCGTGCTGCCGGGCGAGGGCCAGGACGCGGGCGCTGTCGGGCCCACGGTTGACGAGATCTCCGAGCAGGATCAGCCGATCATGGCGGGTCAGTGCCAACTGCTCGATGAGCTGTTCGAACTCGTCGGCGCAGCCATGAATGTCACCGACCGCGATGGTTCGTCCCTTCATCGGCGATTCCGGCTCGGTTCGAAAACGGGTCGCCCAGGGCAACCCCGAAAGGTAATTCGCGGCGGAGGTGGGTACGATCCGATCACGGTGGGGCGGCGCTGGTTGCTTCACTGAGTAGTATGACGACACAAACGGCGAGTCGATTGAGCCGTCGTCACGCAAGTTTCACCTGTCTCGGCCACGGCAAATGTAACATTCGAACGTTTGCGCTTCGGGCGACACTCGTTCGTAACCTTGGGCTCTTCTCAACCCCTCCGATGAATCAGACGAAAACTGCGCGCCTCAAAATCAGTACCCGCCACCGCATGGTTCGCCTCCAGGCATCCGAAGCCCGCTCGGATGCCGATCAGGCCGAGTCCGCGGCACTCGCCGCCAAAGCCGACTACAAACGGGCTCGCAAATCGTACAAGCAGGCGAAAAAGGCGGCCAAGGTGGCAAAGAAGCGGCTGAAGGCGTTGGTGAGAAAACTGAAGAAGATGCCTAAGTCCCAACCCAAACGCCCGGTCAAGCGAACGCCGGTCCGGTCGGTGGAAGCTGGTGCGAGTGGCGCGTCCCCGACGAAATCGGCCGCTTCAGACTCGGGCGCAACTCCCGCAACTTCGTCGGCCTGACGTTCAGGAACTCCGGTCGCGGGCGGTTTCCGCTGCGGCGGCCCACCAAGCCGCCAAGCGGTGCCCGAGGGCGGCGGGCTTTTCGGCAAATACCAGCCGGCCGAGTTCAAGGGCGTCCTCCCGCAACTCGGATCGACGGGCGGAGATGACTTCGAGCAAGTCGCGAACATGGCGCCGGTCGGCCTTGTCCCGCCACTCTCGTGCGAGCCATTCCTGCAGGGTCGCCAAGTCGTGTTCGTCGCCGAGCAGCCGGCCGAGGATTTGTAATTTTCGCCGCCAATTCCCCATGACATCCGGCCAGGCGGATTGAAGCAGCTCGAGCTGGAAGGCGTGCGCCTTGGCGTGTTTGCGCCAATTGTGAAAGGCGTCCGAGGATCCCTCCTTGCCGGCGCGACGAAACGCCTGTCGCGCCCGGCGGTAGGTCTTTTCGATTCCGGGCGCTATGAGGTCGAAGTCGTCCCCTTCGATGGGAAGGACGGCGACCCGCGCCTCCGCCCGTTCCACGCGTTTCACGAAACGTTCCAGCGGGGATTTGGCGCCGGCCGCGGACCCGGGCCCCCGTGAGCGGACGAGCAAGCGCTGCCGCAAGTGAGCGACGGTGCGGGCGTCGCTTTTGTCTCCCCATTGTTCCTCCAGCGCATCGAGGGTGGCGAGCAGCGCGCCGGACTCGCGGACCTCTGCCACTGCGCGCGCCGCCCGGCGCAAGGCCCGGGCCTCCTGTTTCCAACCTGCGGTGCCGCTGGACCGGATCAGCCCGATGGCGGCCCGGGTGCGTTTGCAGGCCACCCGGGCCAAGTGGGCTCTTTCGGCGGCAGGCTGCGTCGTATCCCGGGCGCCGGCGATTGCCGCGGCGAGTTGGTCGCGAATCACCCGCCGCACTTCGGGGCCGAGGGCGCGACCAGGGTGAAGGCGAAAGGCCATGCAGCACGGAGGGGCGCTCGCGGGGCAGGGGCAAGACTTACCCGGGTGACAAAGCGGTAACGGGCGGCGTTGCGGCGAAGGGCGGCGACGTCCGCGCCACCTCCGGTTGGAAGTTCCGACCTTCCCGGATCCGAGCCGTCACGTTCAGGCTTCCTCGCC
>JBEIHL010000270.1:0-5480 GCA_040381375.1 Opitutaceae bacterium | reverse complement strand
GCCCTCCTTCACCGACTCGACCCGCGTCCGCCCGCCAAAGTGGGCGCTGTTCGCCATCCGGACGACGCGCGCCGAGAGTCCGGGTTCCAGATTCACCACGTCCGCGACCGACCCGATCGTCGTTTCGGGGTGCTTCAGCAGGCGCCGGAGCGTCAGCAGAACCTTTGGCGCCGGCGGCAGGTCTTTGAGTTGCTTAACGAGCGACTCGGCCGACGGCTTCAAGAACGGAATGGAAAATGCCACTCTCAGAAATCGACACGGGAAAACCCGTCTTTAGGTCGGAACGAACCCGTTCTTGCCGCGCACCCGCACGGCGGCCGATGCATAGGGGCCGAAGGACCAGAGGCTTGAAGGCCCCTTGGGGTGAATCCCGCGTTCGGCCGTGAGGCGGGCTTTCGCCCCTTGCCCGACATTTCGCCTCTCCCTGCCCACTTGTCCCGGCCGTTTGCGCCCGGCGCCCGAACCTTCTTCTCGGTCGGGCCGGCGGCCCCCTCGCGTCCCGGCCCGGTAGCCCCAGAAAGTGTTCGCGTCCGGGCCTACACCCGGGAAAACTTTTGCCGTGCAGCCGCGAAAGTTCCGGCTGTGCAACTTCCCCCATCGCTTCGACTCCCCCCATGGACAATACTGCTCCCGCCACGCCGGCTTCCCCGGCCTCCACCGAAGACAAGACGACCGCCATCATCAGCTATCTCACGCTGATCGGCTTCATCGCCGCGATTATCATTCACGGCAACAAGAAGACCAAACTGGGCTCATTCCATCTGAGGCAGTCGCTCGGATTGATCCTCACCTCGTTCGCCATCGGCATGTGCATGATCGTGCCGATTCTCGGTTGGATCGTGGGCTTCGTGGGCTGGATTGCCCTCCTGGTTTTCTGGGTGATGGGCCTCATCGCCGCCATCAACGGCCAGATGAAGCCGTTGCCGCTCCTGGGCGAACATTACCAGAAGTGGTTCGGCACCGCCTTCGAGTGATCGGGGAGCGGTCGCGGCAGCTCTGAGTTCGCCCCCCGACCCACGGCCGAGACCAGTCCGTTCACGCGAGGTTTGCGGTAGCGCAAGGTGCGCGAACGTGATGTGCTCGTACCAGCGTTGCTCGCCGCGCTCGTAGAGGCAGCCGATCTCGCGTTCGGCGAGCGACCCGAGACTAGAATCGGCCCGTGGGCCCGCATGCAACACCGGCAGGTCGCGCCACGTGCGGCCGTGGTAATGACCAGGTTTGAGCAGGATGCCAAAGCCCATGGGCCGGGCGGTCACGACGGCCGGCTTTCGCGCAGCAGACGGGCGATCAGGGGGAGCAGGTCGTGTGGCGTGCCCGGCTTCTCCATGATTTCGCGCACCCCCAGGCGCCGGGCGGCCTCGGCTTCCCCGGGCCGGAGATAGCCCGACGTGAGAATGATCGGCAGCTTGGGATCGATCGTGAGCAGCGCGCGAGAGAGATCGAGGCCGGACATCTCAGGCATCGACAAATCGGATACAACCAGGCGCACCGACGCGGAATGAGCGCGAAAGTGCTCGAGCGCTTCGCGCGGACGCAGGAAGGAGGTGACGCGGTAACCGGCCCGGCGCATGACCCTTTCGGCGACTAAGATCAGGGACTCCTCATCGTCGACGAACATGATGTGCTCCCCGTCGCCCGCGGGGGAGATCGCGGTGGGCGGCGCGACCTTCGCGGGGGTCTCGATGCGCAGGGCGGACGAGGCGGGGAAGAACAGCTCGAACGTGCTGCCGGCACCGACGACACTGGAAACGGTGACGGCGCCGCCGTTGGCGCGGACGATGCCGTGGACGACGGAGAGGCCCAGCCCGGTGCCTTCGCCGGGCGCCTTGGTGGTGAAGAAGGGATCGAAAATGCGCGGCAGCACGTAGTCGGGGATGCCGCGGCCGTTGTCGCTCACGACGATCCGCACGTGGCGTCCGGCCGCCAGCTCGGCCGGCAGGTCAGGACGGCCGGGCCCCGCGGTCTCGAGTGAAAGGGAAAACCGGATACGCCCGGGCCGCTCGCCGATCGCGTGCCAGGCGTTCGTGCCGAGATTCAGCAAAACCTGGTGCAGCTCGGTGCTGTCGATGTCGATGAGCGGCACGGATTCGGCGGCATGCACCGAGATATCCACGTGGGCGGGAATCGCGGCGCGCAGCAGCTTGATCACTTCTTCCACGATTGGCAGCGGGGCGATGGGCAGGCGCCGGTTCTCGGCCGGTCGGCTGAAGGCGAGAATGCGACGCACCAGGTCGCGGGCGCGCTGGCCGGATTTTTTGATCTTCGCCAGCGAATCGTGGGCCGGATGGGCGGCGTCGGTGTCGAGCAGGCCGAACTCCGCATTGCTCAGGATGGCGGTGAGGATGTTGTTGAAATCATGCGCGATGCCGCCCGCCAGCGTTCCGATGGCCTCCAACTTCTGCGACTGGCGAAGCTGTTCCTCTAGGCGCGTCCGCTCGACTTCGGCCAGCCGGCGGCTGGTGATGTCGGAAGTGACGCCGATGATCCGGTCCGCTCCGGGCGCATCGCCCTCGCGCTCCCGGTGGCCCTTGAGTTCGAGCCAGCGTTCGGAGCCGTCGGCGAGCATGACCGGGTGCGTGTGATCGAGCTCGGCCACGGCGCCCTCGAGCAGGCGGGTGAGGAGCGCGCGCAGCTCCGTGCCCTGGGGCTCGCGGACCCGCGCGGTGAGATTTTCCAACGGACCGGAGAGTGTCCCGCGCAGGAAACCGTAGACGTCCTCGGCTTCCGGGGAGGCGAGGAGCATGCGGGAGCTCACGTCGATCTCCCAGGAACCCATGCGGGCGGACCGCATCGCCAGGCGGAGTCGTTCCTCGTTTTTGCGCAGCGAGGACTCCGCCTCCATGCGCGCGATCGCGGCGCCGCAATGGTCGGCCAGTGTCTTCAACTGCTGCAGGTCGGCGTCGCCGTAGCGCAGCGGGATGTAGCTTTGCACCGAGACGACACCGACGACCCGTCCCTCCCAGAGGACCGGCGCGAGCAGGATCGAAAGGCTGCGGCGGCTGGTGTCGCCCCAGGGTTCAAATTCGTAGGACGAGTCGGGCTCGGCATGGAGCGCCCGGTTGATCAGCAGCGGTGAACCCTGCAGCACGGGTCGCATCTGGCCGCTGAACGAGGTGATCGACGGAGGCACCTCCTGCGGTCCGCTGCCGCCCTCCGAGGTATCCTCCATGTAGGCGCCGAGGCTGACCTCGCCGCGGGAGTTGAGGAGCACCAGGAAGAACGCATCGTGGGCGAAGAGCTGTCGGCAGGCTTCCGCCACGGTGAAGCCGAGCGAGTGGGGTTCCAACGCGGCCGTCAGCGAAGTGGCAAGGCCGCGCAGTGCGTCTTGCACCATCGAGTGCCGCTTCGTCGCGGAGATGTCGCGCGCGATCATGGAGGTGAACTCGAGGGCCCCGTCCGGCCGCCGGTGGGCGAGCACGACCATCGAGACGGGGATTTCACGGCCATCGCGGTGGACCAGGGCGGACTCGCCCGACCAGGCGCCGTGCCGGAGTGCCGCCGGCAGGGCGTAACGGAAAAAGTCATCGCGCGCCCATTCCGGAATGATCTCCGGCGTGCGCAGCGTCCGGCTTTCGTCCGCGCGTTCCAGTCCGATCAGCCGGCGGCCGGCCGGATTGAGGTAGGAGAGCGTTTCCTCCGCATCGGCGAACGCCACGAAATCACTCGTATTCTCGAGCACGAGTCCGAGGCGGGCCTGCGCCCCCGCGAGCCGTCGTTCGCGCTCGAGATTTTCCTGCGCGATGCGGGTGCGCCGGTCCGAGGCGACCCACGCGGCGCCGCCGGCCAGCCCGAGCAGACCGAGCCCCACGAGTCCGCGGAACCAGGCGGTTTGCCAGAAGAACGGCGCCAGTTCGAAACTCAGCATCGCGCCGGTGTGGTTCCAGACGCCGTCGCTGCCAGCTGATTGGATTCGCAGGGTGTGGCGGCCGGGCGGGAGTTCGAGGAAGCTCACGACGGTCTCGCGTTGCATGTCCTGCCATTTTTCACCCTCCGGCCCAAGCTGCACGCGGTACCGCTGCGTGCGCGGCGAAACGAAATCGAGCGCGGCGTAGCCGATGCGGATCAACCGGCTGCCCGGAGGCAGCACCAGCTCGGGTTGGTCGCGGGCCATCAGCACCTCGACTGCGCGGGTCGAGCCATCGGGAATGTAGCTGATCCATTCGACGACGACTTTCGGGTATTTTTCGGGCTCTCGGAGAACCGACGGGTCGATCATCGCCGCGCCCCGGATCATGGCAAACCAGAGTCGCCCTTGCCGATCCTTGGTCACTGTCGGCTGCGTGCCGTAGGGGAAATCAAGGTCCCTCAATCCATCGTTCTCGTCGAACAACTGCAGCGACGCGCGATAACTCGGATTCTCCACCATCCCCCAAAGTTCGCTCGCATCTGCCCGCAGCGCGCTCCGCCCCGCCCCAAACCAGAGGGCACCGTCGTTGTCCTGAATCAGGGAACTGATCGGCCCCGCCGGCAGTCCGGCGTTTACATCCAAGTGCCGGAGCCCTCCGTCATGATGTACATAAAGTCCGTGCCCCAGCGTGCCCACCCAGACCCGGTCCTGGGCGTCCACGAGCAGGGAGGAGATGCGGGTCTCTTCGCCGAGTTGAAGCACGGGCGTGGCTCGCAGGCCCTCCGGGCCGAAGGCGCGGACTTCGTTGTGATGCGAGATCAGCACGGTTCCGTCCTGCCGTTCCCCGAAGAAGGTTGGCCGCGTGTCGCGGCGGGGGCCCATCGGCTGCGCCCGGTGGAACACTCCGCGGGTGCCGACCACCACGTTGCGTTCGCCGCCGGCCCAGATGCGGCCGCGCGAATCCTCGAAGAGCGTGGACACGGTTTCACCGGGCGTGAGCGCGTCCGTGGCGGCCGGGACGGGGGTGCTGCCTTCCAGCCGGAACAGGCCGGAATTGGATCCGCCCAGCCAGACCGTGTTGTCTCGTCCGCGCAGAACGGCGCGAAAGTGCGAGTGGGGGTCGGGCGGCACCACCGTCGTAACTGCGGTCTCGCTCCCGTCGAAGTTCAGCAGTCCTTTGCCGTGCGCCGCGAGCATCACACCTTGGTCGGGGAGGGTGGTGAGCGACGACACCTCACGATCGCCGAGACCTTCCAGCTCGCCGAGAAAACGAAACCGGGCGGGCTTCAGTCGGGCGAATCCGCCCACGCCGCTGCCGAGCCAGATGCCACCGTGTTCGTCGGTATGGAGGGCGCGGATTCCACCGGAATGGGGCAGGCCGTCCGCGCGTTGTAGGTGTTTCACTGTGCCGCCCGGGGTGATCCGATAGGCCCCGGCATCCACCGAACCGAGCCACACGTTGCCGGCCGTGTCCTGCGCCATCCGCCAGAACGGCGGCACCGTCTGGCTGAGCGGAGTGCGGGCGGTCGAGTACGCACCCTCGAGCTGTGGCATCACGTTGGCGACCGCATCTTCGACGTGACGCCCGTAATCGGATGAGATCAGCGCCGCCATGATCTCGGAGTCGGTCGTC
>JBEIHL010000269.1:0-5489 GCA_040381375.1 Opitutaceae bacterium | reverse complement strand
TCCCGCGTTTGCCGCTGACGCGCGGCGTCCGAGGCCCAGCGCGCTTCGATCGTCTGCTGCTGCTGTTTCGCTGACGCGGCGAGATAGTCGGTCCAGAGTCGGCCGAGTCGCAGCTCATGCTGGCGTTCTCCCGTTGCCCAATTCGGGCTCACTTGAAACGAGGCGATCATCCGCGCCAACGCGCCGGCGACCTGCGCCACGCGATCGGGCGGCGCGATGAAACCGTGCACGCCGTCCGCCCACCACGAGCCGCCGACGCCGCCGACTTGAGAGCCGAACGTGGTCACCGTCAGCACGCCGACGCGGCCGTCGGCCAGCCGGAACTCCAGGTCGGCCGCGGTCACCGCCGAGAGCCCCTGGGTCAGCAGCGGATTGCGTTGCGCGATCTGCACCAGATCTGGACGCGGCTGGGCGCCGGTCGCTTGGCCGCCGAATCTCCGTTGCACGAGCTGGGCACCGAAGACCTCCGCGCTCTGGAAGGCTTGCACGAGCTGGGCATCCGGTCCCCAGGTGTTGCTCATGCCGACGCCGATATCGGTCAGGCGATCCGAACGCACCTGCCAGCCCGCCGGCATTTCCAGGGAAAATCCGGCAGGGTCCTGGTGCTTCACCCACGCGGGAGCTGCCGCGGCGCTGACGATCATCGCCCACGGGAGGAGGAAACGAAGGGGGTTCATCGGCGTGGGGTGGGATAACCCGACCGGACCGTCCCATGCGCGGCCGAAGGTGGCAAGGGACAACCACCCCCGTAGCCGCCGCACCGAATGGGTGGACGCGGGATTGCGTTGCAGGTGCGCGTCACCTGTTCGACCTTTGCGGAACCTGTCCGTCGCCAACGTGACGGATGAAGTGTTATGCGTCGTTCCGCCCTCACCAACATGATGACTCACGCCTTCACCGCGCGCCTGTGGCTCCGCCTCCTTTGCTGGTGGTTCGTGCTGGGGCGGGGCGCGGCCAGCGCCGCCGACACCGCCGCGGGCCGAAGCGTGCCCGGCGACAAGGATGTGATTGCCTCGACGCAACCGATGCAGATCGAAGCGGAGGACGCGGGTGCGCACGGTCAGCTCGTCGTCGATCCGCAGGTCGTCACCCCGGATACCCGCACCGATCTGATCTACACGATCTCAGCCGAGCCGCTCCATGGCCGGGTCGGGCTCGCAGGGGCGGGCGAGGAGGCTGACTTCTTCAAGAACAAGACCTCGCGCCTCGGCTACTTCGCGTACCGGCCGGAGGAGGGTTACACGGGCGAGGACTCTTTCTCCTACACGGTGCGCAACGAGACGTCCGGATTGGTTTACCAGAACAAGGTTTTGATCACGGTGAAACCGCCGCCCGCGATCGTGCTGCAGAAGTTCGAGGTCGGTGCCAGCCGCGAGCGCCTGATGAACGTTCGCGGCGTGACGCTCACGACGCGGCCCAATACGCCGGTCACGCAGAAGATCCCGAGCCATGAGGATTTCATTTCGGCCAACGACCGTATCGGCATCGCCGCGCCGAAGGTCTCGTACCTAATCGACGAAAAGGCGAAACCGCAGAACGGCACGGCCAAGCTCGATCGCGCGACCGGCCAGCTCACCTACGCGCCGAATCCGGGTTTCATCGGCGAGGATCGGTTCAAGTACTACACGATCGACGAGAACAACGCGCACCTCGGCGTCGAGAATGTCATTTCCGTGCAGGTCGAGCCGCTCCGTACGATGAAGCACATGGCGGTTGATCGCTCGCGCAGCCGGGAGGTCGACCTCGTGTTCGTCATCAACAATTCCCCTTCGATGGCCGCGCACCAGAGCCGCATCGCCGCGAACCTGAGCCGGTTTCGGCAGCTCTTTCACACGCGCGATCTCGACTATCGCATCGGCGTGCTCACGACGGATTTCGTCAACGCCGAGCCGGGACTCCGCGCGGGGGATCAGCGCTTCTTCAAACAAGTCCGCTCCACTGAACTCGACCCGGCGGGCAACCCGGTCCTCGACAGCCGTGGCCGGACCAAGACGGTGACGAAGCGCGTCGCGAGCAACGGCACGCTCGTGACACTTCCGGCGATGACTGAGCCCTGGGTCGGACCGAAGACGCCGGATGGAATTTTTGCCGAGCTCGTGAAGGTCGGCACGAATGGCGACAGCAACCGCACGGCGTTCACATCGGTCTACAATTTCGTCGCCGGCTACTACAACAAGCAGCACACGTTCCTGCGACCCGACGCCATGACGATCGTGGTGTTTTTCATGGATGAAGAGGAGACCCGCATGGCGGTGTGGAAGGAACAGCGGGGCGGCCCGGCCGCGGCCGAGTGGATCGAGAACGGCAAGCTCCCCGACCTGCTGAACCAGTATAACGCGCGCAATCCGGCCACGCGCCAGACGCTCGACGGCTACGTCAATTACTGGGTGCTGCGCCCCTTCATCATCGCGAAGGGCAACAAGCGCGGCAAACTTGAGATGCATGCCGTGGTGTCGCCGAACAACGTCTCGCACCGGCGCGCGGCCGAGCTCACGGGCGGCACGGTGTTGAACATCGATTCCGATTTCTCCGGTCCGCTGGCTGCGCTCGGTGACCGCATCGCCGACACGGTCGCCGTGGCGCTCGAGCCGGTTGAGGGCACGGCGAGTTTCTACGAAAAGAGCCTGCGCGTGCGGGTCGACGGCCAGGAGGTGCGCGCCGACGCGCAGAATGGGTACGTCTACGACGCGCTCACGCACAGCATCCGGTTTCAGGGCGCGGCGAAGAAGCAGGCCTTCGTGGCGAAGATCGACATCACGTACGAGGAGCACCGGTGATTCCACGGCCGCGCCGCATGACGTGATCGTACGCGTCGGGCCCGCGATCCGGCTCGTGCTTTCGCCTTTTGCGACCCGACCAGATGGATCGTACCGCTGTTTCTTCCTCTCGTCGCCCCATGTTCATCCTTCGCGCCTTCGTCCTTTTCGTCGCGGCCGCCCTTGCTGCTCCCGGTGCCGCTCCGCACCTCGAGTTCACGGCCGTCTTTCCCGCCAAGTCCAACGGCATCGCGCGTCACCGCATCCCTGGGATCGTCGTCACGCCCAAGGGCACCGTGCTCGCGTATTGCGAAGCGCGGAAGAACAACAGCTCGGATTGGGGAGAGATTGAAATCCACCTGCGCCGTTCAACCGACGGTGGGCGCACCTGGGATGCACCGCGGCAGATCGCCCACCGCGCGGCCCGTATCGAAGGCAATCCGCGCAAGAAGTCCGGCGGCGAGCGGGAGCAGACGGTCAACAACCCGGTTGCCATCGTGGACCGCGACACCGGCGCGATCGAATTCCTCTACTGCGTGAACTACGCGCGCGCCTTCGCCATGCGCAGCACCGACGATGGCAAAACCTGGCCGGTGAACAAGACCCTCGATGCGGGCCCGAGCGCGTACTCCGATCTGGCCGTGCTGCCCGATGGGACCGTGCTCTGCCTCTACGAGAAGGGTTCCAACATCGTGGCCGCCCGCTTCAACCTCGAGTGGCTCGGCGGCGGGCGCTGAGTCAACCAAGGTGGCGGTGGGACGCAGCGGGAGCGAGGCGGCCGCACCCCCGCCTGCTCACCCCCTGCGGGCCGAGGGCCGTGGCGACCCGCCCAGCCGCGGAAACGTCCGTCGGGCGCGCTCCACCTGCAGGCGGATCACGCACGCGGGCGCGTGGTCGTTGACCAGTCCCATCGCCTGCATGAACGAGTATACCGTGGTCGGGCCGACGAACTTCCAGCCGAGTTTCTTCAGGTCTTTCGACAGCGCCTCCGATTCCGGCGAAACGGAGTCGAGGGCCGGTCGGGCGTTCGCGGTCGGCTTGGGCGCATAGCGCCAGATGAAGTCGGCCAGCGAGCCTTCGCGCTGGATGAGTTCCTGCGCGCGCCGGGCGTTGTTCACGACGGCCTCGATCTTGCCGCGATGGCGCACGATGCCCTCGTTCTTGAGCAGGCGTTCGACGTCGCGCGCTGTGAAGCGGGCAATCCGGTTGAAATCGAAATCGTGAAACGCCGCGCGGAACGCCGGGCGTTTCGCGAGAATCGTCCGCCAGCTCAATCCCGACTGGAAGCCCTCCAGGCAGAGCTTCTCGAACAAGCGGCGATCATCGTCGACCGGGAAGCCCCATTCCTGATCGTGATAGGCTACGTACTCCGGCGTCGCCGCACACCAGCGGCAGCGGGTTTTTCCGTCGGAACCGGTGAATGTCATGTGCTTCGGTGAAAGACCTTTGGCCGCCTTGGAGCGAGCCGGGAGTGGCTTCCGGCGCCGGAATGGAGCGGCCCGGAGGTTTCGCCCGCTCGCCGTCTCACGCAATCCGGTCTTCGCGGGTTGAATTCAGCGGCGACTTCCGTTCACTCCTTCTTTCCCACGTTACCCCATGGTTTCCCTTCCCCGCGTTTCCGGAGTGTTTTGCCTGCTTGGTTTCGCCGCCGTCTGCACCGGCTGGTCGGCTTCCGCTCCGGTTCTGAGCGAGGTGAGTTACAACGAGCACATCCAACCGATCTTCGCGGAGAACTGTTTTCATTGTCACGGTCCCGACTCCGGCACGCGCAAAGGCAAGCTGCGGCTCGACCGGGCGGTCGAGGCCACGCAGCCGCGGGGCGATCGCGAGGCGGCGATCAAGCCGGGCAATCCGAAGGAAAGCCTGGTGATCGAGCGCATTCTCTCCACCGATTCGGAGGAGCAGATGCCGCCGCCCGAGTCGCACAAGAAACTCAAACCGGACGAGATTGCGCGGCTCCAACGCTGGATCGAGCAGGGGGCCAAGTATGAGGAACACTGGTCGCTCCTCGCCCCGCAGCGTCCTGCCGTGCCGGAGTTGCCGCGCGGCTTTCCCTCAGCGTGGACGAAGAATCCGATCGACCGCTTTCTCGCCGAGACCCTCGCCAGTTCCGGATTGAAGCCGAGCCGCGAGGACGATCGCGCGCGGTTGCTCCGGCGCGTGACGCTTGACCTGACCGGCCTGCCGCCGACGCCGGAAGACCTGAAGGCGTTCGCGGCCGACCGCGCGCCCGATGCGTACGAGCGGGCGGTGGATCGCCTGCTGGCCACGGACGCTTCGGCGGAACACTTCGCCCGGTACTGGCTCGATGCGGTGCGCTACGCCGACACGCATGGCATCCACATCGACAATTACCGCTCGATCTGGCCGTACCGCGACTGGGTCGTAAACGCGTTCCGGCAAAACATGCCGTTCGATCAATTCACGGTCGAACAAGTCGCCGGCGATCTGCTGCCGAACGCGACGCTCGAGCAGAAGATTGCCTCGGGTTTCAACCGCTGTCTGCCGACCACGAGCGAGGGCGGCGCGATCGCCGAGGAGTACGAGGCGATCTACGCCAAGGATCGGGTGGAGACGCTTTCGACGGTGTGGCTCGGGCTGACGACGGGTTGCGCGTCGTGTCACGATCACAAGTTCGATCCGGTCTCGCAGAAGGATTTTTATGCGCTGGCGGCGTTTTTCCGCAACAACGCCATGCCGGCGATGGACGGCAACCGGCACGACACGCCGCCC
>JBEIHL010000268.1:0-5492 GCA_040381375.1 Opitutaceae bacterium | reverse complement strand
GTAGCGGCAGCGCAGCACGCGCGAGCGGTAGTCGGGTTCGCCCTTCCGCTTGCCGTACACCGGCAGGAGGATCTCGCCGTTGGGCAGATCGACGCGCTGTACCGAGCCGGCACCGGAGTTGTAGGAGGACGGGTCGTCCGCCGGCAGGTCGAGCGTCCGCCACGCTGACCAGGTGCGCTTCGTGGCGTCGTAAACCGAATAAACGGTCTGACGCGGAAGCGTGAGGTCGACGCGGTTGTTCGTGTAGCGGACGGTGTGACCGATGCCGAGGAGTTTGCCGCTCTTCGCGTGCCACTTGGGCCAGAAGTCGCTGGCGGCGACGATGACGCCGTTGGGCTCGTCACGCCGTCCGAGGGTGTCGGTGTGTTCGTAAGGTCCCATCCAGGAGCGTCCGAGATCGTTGCTGCGCGTTTCGGTCAGCGCGAAAAACACGTCGCTGCCCTTGAGCCAGAGCTTCTGCATGGTGAGCACGAAGGCCGGGGCGCGGTTGTCGCCGCGCGGGACAATGCCGGCGCGAGGATGCACCCAGCAGTAGTTGCCGTCGTAGCCGCGGGTCACGGTATCGAGCAGCACCTTGTACTGCACTACACCGGTCTCGACGGGCGCCCGGTCGGCGGCCAGTGCGGCGGAGCTGCAAACGAGGGCGGCGGCGAGGAAGAGGGAAACGGGACGGAGCAATGGGATCATGAGGGCAAGCGGGGAATTCGACTTGGGCGCAGCGATGGCGGCGGAGGCGAGACGCTCTAGAATTCGCCCTTGGCGCCAAGTGTGAAGAGCGAACCGGTGTACTGGAAGTAGTCGAGTTGGGTGTACTCGGGAATACCCGGCCCGCGGGTGCCGGTGCGTTTCACCGAATGGGTCAGGTTGCGGATGCTGGCATAGACGGAGAATCCCTTGGTAAACCGATACTCGCTCGACAGGTCGATTCTCGTCTGCGGCGCGGTGTAGGTGTAGCTGCCGGCGGGCACCACGGCGCTGGGAGCCACCGGGCTGCCGCGCACCCACTTGGTCTGCACGACGTTGATCTTTCCGATGAATCTCGAGCGGGCGTAACTGGCCCCCCAACTGATGTCTCGCGGCGAAAAGTTGGCAAAGTCGTCGGCGTTGGGTCCGCTCAGCGCCAGGCTCGTCACGTTGCCATAGAGTTGGATTCCTCGGCCCCAGCCGGGAAAGAGGGCCGCGAGCGATTGCCGGTAGGCCAACTCGACCCCGTCGATCGTCGCCTGGCCGAAGTTGCGTTTCGTCAGGACGTCGTAGTCCAGGTAATCGTCGGTCAGGCCGAACTCCGCGAGCAGTGCAGGCGTCGCCGGGGAGCGGACCGTGCCGAAGAAATTGGAGATCTCCTTTCGAAACAGGCTGACCGAGGCGGTCGCGCCCTTCACGTCGTACGACTCGAGCGAAAGGTCGTAATTGTTCGCCGACCAGGGGCTGAGCCCCGAGTTGATCGCGGTGATGGTGCGCGTGGCCGCCGGCGAATCGGGGTCGGTGATGGTTATCCCGGGAATGATCTCCGTGAGATTGGGTCGGCCGATGGTTTTCGCGTACGCGGCGCGCACCAGGAGGTTTGGCGTCAGCTCGAAGCTCGAATTGAAACTGGGATAGTAGCCTTCGTAGATCCGTTTCGCCCGCGATGCCCGCTCGGTGTACTGTAGGCGGGCCCGGGCGAGGGCGTCGGTCGTGATCGCGATAAGCCGGCCCGCGGCGTCGCGGCGAAACTCGCCGTTGGCGTCGCGCTGAAACGTGGCGCCGATATCGTTGCGCGGCCCCAGTCCGACGTCGCGGGTCTGCTCGAAACGGACGCCGCCCACGAGCCAGAGCCGATTGGACAGCAATCGAACGTCACCCCGCACGTAGGCCGCGGGAATCGTTTCCTGCAGCCGTTTCGACGTGTTGACCTGGCTGGTGTAACGCGCGGCCTGTTGCGCGGTGCCCGAGACGAAATACCCCGGCTGCTCCACGGACAGGCGGTGCAATTTGTAGGGGCTCAGCCATTGCACGTTCACGGACTGGCCGGCGGCGTTGGTGAAGTTCGTGCGCGCGGAATACTCCTCCGCGATCAGGTCGTGGTTCCGCGCGATCTGGGCCGCCGCGCCGCCCGGAGGGCTGAAGAGGACGGAGAACGCGCCGCCGCGGCTGTCCTTGGTCTGTCGGTTGACGAGGGCGCCGACTTTGATCGACAGCGGGAACGCCGCGCTGAACTCGCGGCGCGCGTTGACGCCGAACCGCACAATCTCGTCGCTGACCCGGAGGGGATTGGAAGAGGCTCCGGTCACCGAGGAGTTTCTGCCATCGAACACATCGACGGGCCGGCCCGCGCTGTTCGTGGCGGAGAGGATCGCCGCCCGCTGCTGACCGATGGCGTCGAGCCCCTCATAGCGGACGACGAGGCCGGTCAGGGTGGTGGTGATGTTGTTGAAGAACCCGTCCTCCGTGTCCTTCCGCTGGAGGCCGCCGAGCGAATAGGCGGCGTTGGCGTCGACCTTCCATCGCGTCCCGTCGAACCGGTAGCTCAGGGCCGTGTGGCGGAGGGTCTTGTACTGGGCGGTCCAGGTGTTGAAGACCTGGCTGACATTGCCGACCGCGTTGGGGGCGCCCTGACTGAACGTGGGGCCGCCGGTGGCGTTCGCGCCGACCGTGGACGTGAGATGAAACTGGCGGGTGAAGACGGTCTGGTTGGAGCCCTGGAAACTGGCCTGCACCACGTGGCGGTCCGCGGGCTTCCAATCGACCGAGACGGAGGCGAGGTCGCGCTCCTCCGTGAGGATCAGGTTGCCGGGCCGGTTCTGGGTCTGGATTCCCCGCACGCGATCCCAGACCGAGAAGAGGTATTGAAAATCGGAATACCGGGGCGCGCGCGACAGCGCGAAGGTGAACGCGAGTTTCCGATTGAGCGGGTGAATGTAGGAGAGATTGAAGGCTGGTTGCGTGGACGGGACGCTGGTTTTGGGGTCCGGTCCCGGCTGCCGGCGGAAGCGGGGGTTGAGATCGCCGACCCCGCCGAGCGCGTTGTGAGTGAGAAACGCGTTGTAAGACAGGAGGGGCTTGGCGCGGCTGAAACCCGACTTGCTGATGATGTTGATCGTGCCGCCGATGGCATTGGCGGGCATCTCGGGTGTGGGCACCTTCGAGACTTCGACCCGGTCGACGTTGCCGCTGGCGCTCAGACCGAGATCGAAGGTGCGCGTGCCGTCCTGGGATGAGGCCATCTCGGCGCCGTTGGCCATGACGATCGTACCGGTGGCGGGCATGCCGCGAATCCCCGCGGCCTGCGGAGTCTGCGGGTTGTACTGCATGCTGACCCCGGGTACAAATTTGAGAAACTCCCCGACGTTGCCTTCGCCCATGTCGCCGAATTCGTCGAGGGAAATGACGTTCTTGAGGTTGGGCGCGGTCCGGCGCTCCTGCAGCGCGATCGCCTGGCCGTTCATCTCGCGCTCCTTCACCGTGAAAACGTCGAGCACGACCACGGAGCCGTCGTGGCGCTTCTCGTGACGGGCGAGGGAAAAGTCCTGCCGCAGGATTTGGCCGGGCGAGAGCCGCACCGGGACGGTTTGCGGCTCGAGGTCGGCGAACGAGACGCTCACCTCGATCACGGTGCCGGCGGGAACCTGGGCGACCCGGTACTCGCCGAGCGCGTTGGTAAGCGTCTCCAGGTTCGTGCCGCGAATCACGACCCGGGCGTGGTTGAGGTAGCTGCCGCTGGTGGGGTTGAGCACCCGTCCCTCGATCACACCGGTGACCGGGGTCTGCGCGGTGACGGTGACGGCCAGCCAGGGTGCAACAACGAGCAGGCAGCGCCGGAAAAAAGAGACGCGGGACGGGCGGCTTCGAGGTGGGAATAACACAGCCCTTGCAGTGTCCGGGTGGCCCGGTTTCGCCAAGAGCAGGCCCCTTGTATTTTTTAGATACACCGCGGACGCCAATCTCCTTGACGGTTATGGACGCGGAGCGCTGGGCTGCAGGCCGCGCTCGCGACCTGATCCGGCATCCGTCGTGGCGGCATCTCCCTCCTATCCATGCAACGCATTCCGAAGCGGCTGAGCTTGGTGCACCAGGTCGAAGCCATCCTGCGTGACGGCATTCGGGACGGACAGTGGACGCGGTATCTGCCCGGCGAAATGGAGCTGTGCCGGCGGCTGCAGGTCAGTCGCACGACGCTCCGGGCGGCGCTCGCCACGCTCACGCGGGAGAAGTGGCTGCGTTCGGCGCGCGGACAGTCACGCCAAGTCGTGAAGCGCAGCGTGCCGCAGATCGAAGCGAACCACTCCGGTCGGATAGTGCTGCTGACGGGGGCGCCGCTCGACTTGCTTGGTGGCACCCCGAAGTTGCTGCTCGCCGACCTGCGCCAGCAGTTGGAGCAGGCCGGATTTGATCTCGAGGTCCACGCCGGGAGATCCTGGCTCTCGCAGCGGCCGGAGGCGGCCCTGGAGAGTCTGTTACGCTCTCGTAGTCCGGTGGCGTGCGTGCTCTTCAGTGTCACGGCGGCCATCCAGCGCTGGTTCGAGTCGCGGGGTCTGCCGTGCCTGGTGGTGGGATCGTGTCATCCCGGGGTGACCCTGCCCGCGGTCGAACCCGATTTCTTCACCCTGGGGCGGCACGCCGCCCAACAGTTGGTCAGCCGCGGCCATCGCAGAATTGCGGTGATCGTACCCGCACTCGGCATGGCCGGTGAACCAAAGATGGTGAGCGGAGTGCTCGCCGTGACCAAGGAGATGGGGGATGTAACGGTGCGCGTGGTTGAGCACGACGGCACTCCCGCGATGCTCCGCCACCGAACGGAGGGACTGCTGCAGTCGAAGTCTCCGACGGCGCTGCTGGTCGCCGGGGCTCCCTATGTCGTGTCGGTGATGACGGTACTGGGCCGGGCGGGAGTTCGCGTGCCCGAGGCGATGTCGTTGATTTCGCGGGACCATGAGCCCTATCTGGATTACCTCGTGCCGCCCCCCACCTGTTTCCGCGTGCAGCCGGCGCAGTTTTCCCGCCGGCTTTCGCGCGCGGTGCTGGCTCTGGCCCAGGGCGGGAGTGTTCCCCTCCGCAGCCGCTTGATGCTGCCGCAATTCGTGCCCGGAGGCACGCTGGGCTATGTGTCTTAGGAAGTGACAAGTCGACGGGCCTTGCCGGAGCCGGGCATCTGTGGCGACGTCAAAGCCATGCCCCCAATCTCCGCCGGGTTTTCCGTTGGCCGATGGATGCTATTTGTCGCGGCCCTGACGCTCGCGGGCTTGGACGCTGCGCCCACGGTGCTGCCACTCTGGGACGGTGCACCTCCCCGCTTCGTCGCGGGCGCCGGACCGGAAACGATCGATGCCGCCGGGACGGTGGGAAACGTGAGCGTGCCGGTGATCACCGTGCACCTGCCGCCTCCGGCCCAAGCAACGGGCGAGGCGTTCATCGTTTGTCCGGGAGGATCGTACAGTCGGGTGGGGCTCTACACATCCGGGATGGGAGCGGTGGATTTTTTCGTCCCGCAAGGGGCGGCGGTCATCGTATTG
>JBEIHL010000267.1:0-5514 GCA_040381375.1 Opitutaceae bacterium | reverse complement strand
GTAGGGATCGAGGCGGCGGGCGATGTAGTTCGCGTTGAGGATCGCGCGCTTGGTCGCCTCGGTCACGCCGGTCGAGCCCATCATGCGGATGTACATCCACGAGATCACGAGGATGCTGGCGCTGCCGTACGGAGCGGCGGAAACGGCGCCGACGGTCGACGGGGCGTGACGATTCGCGGAGTGCGCGGGAGAGACCGAACTCGCGAGGGGATGACCGGGCAGGAAGGGCGCGAGATGGGCCGCGACACCGATGGGACCCATGCCGGGGCCACCGCCGCCATGCGGGATGCAGAACGTCTTGTGCAGGTTGAGGTGGCAGACGTCGGCGCCGATGTGACCGGGTGACGTGAGTCCGACTTGGGCGTTCATGTTGGCGCCGTCCATGTAGACCTGGCCGCCATGCTGGTGGATGATCGCGCAGATGTCCTTGATGCCGGGCTCGAACACGCCGTGGGTCGATGGATACGTGACCATGAGCGCGGCGAGCTGGGCGCTGTGCGCGGCCGCCTTGGCACGAAGGTCGTCGAGGTCGATGTTGCCGTTGGCGTCGCAGGCGACGGCCACGACCTTGAAGCCGCACATCGCGGCCGTCGCGGGGTTGGTGCCGTGGGCGCTGGTCGGGATGAGACAGACGTGGCGGTGGCCCTCGTGGCGTGACTCGTGATAACCGCGGATCGCGAGCAGGCCCGCGTACTCGCCCTGCGAGCCGGCGTTGGGCTGCAGCGACACGGCGGCGAAGCCGGTGATCTCGGCCAGCCAGGTCTCGAGGTCGCGGAAGAGCCGCTGGTAGCCGCGCGTCTGCGTGGCCGGAGCGAACGGATGCAGGCGCGAGAACTCGGGCCACGACACCGGGAGCATCTCGCTGGTCGCGTTCAGCTTCATCGTGCACGAACCGAGCGAGATCATGGAGTGGCAGAGCGAGAGATCCTTCGCCTCGAGCCGCCGGATGTAGCGCAGCATCTCGTGCTCGGTGTGGTGCCGGTGGAACGTCGCGTGGGCCAGGAAGCCGGACGTGCGGGCAAGCGGGGCCGCGAACGTGGCGCACCCGGCGTCGAGCGCGGCGAGGCGGGTCTCGAGCGCCTCGGCGGCCGAGGTGCTGAAGAACGAGAGCAGCAGCTCCACCTCCTCAAGCGTGGCGGTTTCGTCGAGCGAGATGCCGACCGTGTAGTCGTCGACGGGCCGCACATTGATCTTTTTCGCCTCGGCCGCTGCATGTACCCGGGCAGCGGATACGCCGCTGACGGTGAGCGTGTCGAACACGGGCTCGGTGTTCACCGTGGCTCCCGCCGCCCGGAGCCCGGCGGCGAGGACTTCGGTCAGCAGCTTCATGCGGCGCGCGATCTTCCGCAGGCCTTCCGGACCATGGTAGACGGCGTACATCGAGGCCATGACGGCGAGCAGGACCTGTGCGGTGCAGATGTTCGACGTGGCTTTGTCGCGGCGGATGTGCTGCTCGCGGGTGCCAAGGGCGAGGCGCATGGCCGGATCGCCCTGGGCGTCCTTGGAAACACCGACGAGCCGTCCCGGCATCTGGCGCTTGAACGAGTCCTTGGTGGCCAGAAACCCAGCGTGCGGACCGCCGAAGCCCATCGGTACACCGAAGCGCTGGGCGGAACCGACGGCGACGTCGGCGCCAAATTCCCCCGGGGGACGCAGCAGCGTGAGGGCGAGCAGGTCCGTCGCGACGATGGTGAAGGCGCCCGCCGCATGCGCCGCGGCGAAGAACGATTCGAAATCGTGGATCGAGCCGGTGGTGTCCGGATACTGCACGAGCACGCCGAAGCAGGCGGCGTCCGGCTGAAAGCTGCGGTGGTCGCCGACCAGCACCGTGATCCCGATCGGCTTCGCCCGGGTCTTCACGATGTCGATCGTCTGGGGGTGACACTGCGCCGAGACGAAAAACGTGCGATGCAATCCGGCATCCCCTTCCTTCAGGCGATGGCACATCATCATCGCTTCCGCCGCGGCGGTACCCTCGTCGAGCATCGAGGCGTTGGCGATTTCGAGGGCGGTCAGATCGGTGACGAGGGTCTGGAAATTGAGCAGCGCCTCGAGCCGGCCTTGGGAAATCTCCGCCTGGTAGGGCGTGTAGGCAGTGTACCAGCCCGGATTCTCGAGGATGTTGCGCTGGATGACCGGGGGCGTGAACGTCTCGTAGTAGCCGAGCCCGATGAAGCTGCGATAGACGCGATTGTCCGCCGCGATGGCGCGAAGTTCGGCCAGCGCCGCGCTCTCTCCGCAGGCGGCGGGCAACTCCAGTTGACCGCGTCGGATCTGCGGCGGTACCGCGGCGTCGGTCAGCGCGTCGATGGAACCGTAGCCCAGCAGCCCGAGCATTTCGGCCGTATCGGCGGCGTTGTCACCGTGATGGCGGCGAGAAAACGTGTCGGAGGGCGCGAGCAGATCACGAAGCGAGGACATGGATTCCGACCGTACGCCCGACCGCCGCCCGCGCAACCGAGATTTGGCTGCGCTGGCGGAGACGCCGGGCCGGGAGCAGCGGCTTGCGGTTTTGGGCGCGGGTGACCGAAGTGGGTGGCGTGTCCGAACGCTTCCCTTTCTCCACTCGCGCCGCCCGCGCCGCGTACGTCGATCGGCGCCTGGCCGAGCTGTACCCGGAGACCCCGGTTCCCCTCGACCACAAGGATGCCTTCACGCTGCTCATCGCCGTGTTGTTGTCGGCCCAGTGCACCGACAAGCGCGTCAACCTGACCACTCCGCGCCTCTTTGCGCTGGCGGATACACCGGCGAAGATGGCGGCCCTCCCGGTGGCGCAGATCGATGCCATCGTCCGCCCGTGCGGGCTGTCACCGCGGAAGGCGCAGGCGATCCGCGATCTGTCGCGGCAACTGCTGGAGCGGCATCACGGCCAGGTGCCGCGGACGTTCGAGGAACTGGAGGAACTGCCCGGCGTGGGGCACAAGACCGCGAGCGTGGTGATGGCGCAGGCCTTCGGGGTGCCGGCGTTTCCGGTGGATACCCACATTCACCGGCTGGCGCAGCGCTGGAAACTGAGCGACGGACGCAGCGTGGCCCAGACCGAGATGGATTTGAAGCGCCTCTTTCCCCGGCCGCATTGGAATCCGCTCCACCTCAGGATAATCTTCTACGGCCGTGAACATTGCACGGCCCGCGGCTGTGATGGCACCCGGTGCGAGATTTGCCGCACGCTTTTTCCGGAGCGGAAACGGCCGGTGGTGACGCGAAAGTGAGAGGCGGAAAATTCCGAAAACGGAATTGCGTCGCGGCGCGGTGCTCTTCACGGTCTCGCCCCCAATCCGGACGCTTAGCTCAGTTGGTTAGAGCACGTGCTTCACACGCACGGGGTCACTGGTTCGAGTCCAGTAGCGTCCACCATTTCCGGTCGGTGACCGGAAGTGACGGAGAGCGTCAGAAAGGGACTAAACGCTCCGCTCATAGTAACTTGCGGAAGTTTATCCGCCGTGCCTTCGATGACCCGAAATGACGTGGGATGACCCGGATTGCCGGGTTTTTGTGTGCGTATTTGTGTGCTTTGCGGAGCGCCCGAAATCCACGGCAACTTCGCGATCTCCGAGTGTAAGGCGAGAGCGGCGACGTCCGTGTACGCCCGGGCGGTGAGTGAGGGATCGGAGTGACCCAGGACTTCCTGCGCAGCACGCTGGTTGATGCCGTACCGTACGCCCAGCGTCTGCCAGGTCTTCCGGAAGGCATGAAAATGCACGACGCGGCCGAGATCATCCGTATGCGGGATGCCTGCCCGCTCCAGGTCCGCCCGCAGGCTTTCGTACTTCGGGAATCGGCCAAAGAAGACCGAAGTCGTGGCCGTCGCGTGTGCCGGCCTCATCTCGCGCAACAACGCGGCCAGATCACGGTGCAACGGTACGGCCCGCTTGTCCTTGTCCTTCGTCGTCGATTCGCGGACGAGCACGTAGGGTTGGACCTCGTCCAGATGCAGATCACCCCAGACGAGTGACCGAACCTCTTCTTTGCGTTGGCCGGTGTAGAGCAGCACCAGATAGGCCGGCAAGCGGGGCCCCGCGACCGCGAACAAGCGGCGCAGCTCATCTTCGGTGAAGGCCCGGGGCTCGCGCACCTGTTTTCCCCGGGCGTCGATCTTGTCGATTTTCGCGAGTGGGTTGGTCGCGAGCCGATCGACCCGCACGAGCCAGTTCAAAAACGCCACCGCGGACGTCTGGTATTCTTTTACGGTCTTCGCGGAGCAGGTGAGCGACGCGCGCCACCGCACGAAGGCATCGGGCCGGATATCGCTCAACGCCCGCCAGCCCGACTCCGCCACCATCCGCTTCAGCCGCGCGATCGTATCGTGCACGTGGCGGTCATCCAGTCCGCGACCTTCGAGGTCGATTTCGTAGTCGCTGATCAGTTCAGCGAGGGGCGTAGCCGCTGCGACCCGGACTGCCTTTGGCGCGATGATGCCCTCTTGCTCACGCTGCTTCTCGAGGACAATCGCGCGAAGCCGCTTCCGGGCGATCTCACGGTCCGGGGTGTTCAGACAAACGGAGACTGGCTTCGCTCCCTTCTCGATCGCGTAGCGGCCGCTGAAGACCCGCGAAAGCACTTTCTTTCCGCCCACGATCCGCGAATGCCTGAACACGTATTCGATCATGATTTCACCTCGGAGTATTGGACGACTGACGCCGCGAGGAAACGTTGCAGCTCACTGGGCCGAATCCGCGGCGACCGTTCGCTGACTTTGACGAAAGCGATTCGACCGCCGTCGACAAGCCGCCGAAACTGCCGGAGCGAAATTCCCAGCGTGTGCGCCGCCTCGGCGAACGTGCAGAGCGACTCGACCGCGACAACGTCGCTGGTGGTTCGCACCGGCCGCGGCGGGCGAACCACCACCGGCACTGCCGCGAATGGACGGGCCTCACGGGAAACACGCTCACGTACCGCGGGCGAAGCCACGGGCACGTCGAATTCAAGTTGGGAGGAGTTCATGCGCTCCGAGTTCAGCCGCTCGCCGCTTCGGCTCAATCGCCCGCACCCACCGAATTTCCGGTAGCGATCCCTCATCGCGCTTCGATCCGCGCTTCTGCGCTCGAAAGCGCCCAAGCCAAAAACAGCCGCCTTGGTTTTCGCTCCACTTGCGCACGTGTTTGGTTGGAAGACGCAAGGCCCTATGAAGTTCATAGTTTCCTAAGTCATTCCACGACGGCGCCGCGTTGTCGGCTCCGTCGCGGCGGAAGAACGAGTCCGAATTCGCGGTATTTGCGGCAGGGAAATCGCAGCTCCCAAGGTCAAAACGCGGCGGCTCGGCTGCGCCTCGGGGGTGTCCGCCGCTCAGGAAAGCGGGGCGCTCGCCGCCGCCCCCGTCCCCCGGCTCGGGGCAACCAATGCCAAGAAAGCAACGGCGCACGCATGCGTTGGCGCGGATGTTTCTTGGTCCCTTGCTGCATTCGAAACTCGCCCGAGTCGGGCCGCGTTCAGCATCCTTTTCGCTGGGCGTCTCGCAGAATTCGTCCGGATTGGGGCTCAGTTCGATGCGCGAAAAACGCTCGAATACGGGGC
>JBEIHL010000266.1:0-5520 GCA_040381375.1 Opitutaceae bacterium | reverse complement strand
GGTCTGCCGGGTCTGGCGCTCGCCGCGCATCATGCGGGCGAGCATCGCCGCCGCCTCGTAACCGGTCCGCCGCGCGTTGGGCAGCACGCTGCTGAGCGGCGGCGTGCACAGTTCGCAAAGCAGTTCATCATTGTCTACGCCGACCACCGCGATCTCATCCGGCACCGCCCAGCCGCGCAACTGGCAGGCCTCGAGCACCTGCTGCGCGCGCCCGTCGTAACACGCGAACACGCCGAGCGGCCGCGGCTGCCGTTCGAGCCACTCGGCCAGGGCGCGGATGTCCGCATCGGATCCCGGCGGCTTCGCCTTCGGTCCCGCGGGCTCGAAGCTGGCGCACCGCCCGCCCGCGGCGGCCACCGCCCGTCGAAAGTCCCGGCCCCGCTGCGCCGCCCAGTGGAATTGCGCGTCGCCGACAAAAGCGAGGTGCCGGAATCCCTTCCCGAGCAAATGTTCGGCCGCGAGCCGAGCCACGGCCGCGTTGTCGACGCTGACCCGGGGGAACTCCGACGCGAAACGTTCCGCGCTCACGTCCACCACCGGCAACCCCGTCCGCCGCAGCGCGGCCGCAATTCGCGGCGAGTCCACGCGCGCTATGATGCCGTCGCCCGCCCACTCCGGCAGCCACGAGGGCAGCGGCGCAAGTCGGGCCTGCTCCGTGAAACGGATCGCCCACCGCTCGCCGGCACGCGTCCAGTCGCGCACGCCGTAGAGCAAGTCGCGCCCGTAACGGTTGGAGGTCTCGATCAGGAGCGCGACTTTGAACGCCGGCGCCGGTCCCTCCGCCGTGCGTGCTCCGGCGGGCCGACGCCGCGACCGCGAGCCGCCCGGCCCGCTCCGTCCCAGCTTCGCTGTGCGCTGCTCCGCCACGCCTGCAGCGAGTCGGTCGTGGTGCAAAAAATCAAAAGAAATATGCGGATCTTTGCTACCACCCACGGCGGTGGTTTCGCTACACTCCCCGGCGTCATCCGACCTCCGCATGAAAAAATCCCGCGTTCATTTCCCCACCGTCGCCGCCATCGCCTACGAAGGACCCACGACCGACAACGCCCTGGCCTTTCGGCACTACGATCCCACCGAAGTGATCGACGGCCGGACGATGGCCGATCACCTGCGCTTCTCGATCGCCTACTGGCACGCGTTCCGCGGCACGGGGGCGGATCCGTTCGGACCGGGAACCATCGTCCGCCCGTGGGAGCGCGGCAAGGATCCGGTCTCGATCGCCAAGACTCGCATGGATGCGGCGTTTGAGTTCTTCCAGAAGATCCGCGCGCCGTTTTATTGTTTCCACGATCGCGACATCGCCCCCGAGGGCCGGACCCTCGCCGAGTCGAACACGTTTCTCGACGCGATCGCCGCGCACGCGTGGGACCTGCAGCAGGCCACGGGGGTCAAGCTGCTCTGGGGCACGGCGAATCTCTTCTCCCATCCCCGCTACCTGGCGGGTGCGTCGACCAATCCGGACGCCCACGTCTTCGCCTACGCCGCCGCGCAGGTGAAGAAGGCGCTCGAGATCACGAAGCAGCTCGGCGGCGAGAACTACGTCTTCTGGGGTGGTCGCGAGGGGTACGAGACGCCGCTCAACACCAACCTCAAACGGGAGCAGGATCACCTCGCAACCTTCCTGCACCTGGCGGTCGATCACGCGAAGTCGATCGGGTTCAAGGGCCAGTTCCTCATCGAACCGAAGCCGAAGGAGCCGACCAAGCACCAGTACGATTTCGATGTCGCCAGCGGCATCGCGTTTCTCCGCACCTACGGGCTCGAGTCGCACTTCAAGTTCAACATCGAGACCAACCACGCCACGCTCGCCGGCCACACGTTCCAGCATGAGATCGAGGTCGCAGCGGCGGCGGGCATGCTGGGTTCGATCGACGCCAACGCCGGCGACCCGCTCCTCGGCTGGGACACCGACCAATTCAACACCGACGTGCGCGAACTCACGCTCGCCATGATCTCAATCCTGCGCGCGGGCGGGCTCGGATCCGGCGGCTTCAACTTCGACGCCAAACTGCGCCGGCCCTCGATCGATCCCGAGGATCTGTTTCACGCGCACATCGGTGGCATGGATGCCTACGCGCTCGCGTTCAAACTCGCGCGCCGAATCCTGGCGGACGGCAAGTTCGAACAATTCGTGGCCGACCGCTACGCGAGCTACGACTCCGGGTTCGGGCGCGCGATCGAGACGCGGCGGACGAATTTTCGCCAGCTCGAGAAGCTCGTGCTGACCCAGCTCGGGGAGCCGACCCCGCGCTCCGGTCGCCAGGAGTATCTGGAAAACATGCTGATGAGTTACTTGCACGGCCGCTAAGGAATCGGCATCCGCGGTCACTCCGACCGGCTGACGGCGCTTTTCGCTGCAGCCGGTCGCTTATTTTCCGATTGAAGGATCTGACTCTCCGCGCATCCCTCGTTGCCGCGGAAGCCAAGGCACCGCCCAGCCTCCAAACTGTCAGTGCTCCCATGCCCGAGTCCATCCTCCGCCCCCTAACCCGGACCCTGTTGGCGCTGCTGATCGCGGCGGCACTCGGCGGATCTGCCCTTGCGGCCGACGCTTCCACCGCGGGCGCCCGGGTGCGGGAGCAGATGCTGCGGATGACGGATTTTTTGGACACCATGCTGCCGGGCGTGCTGGACGAAGAGAACATCACCCTGCATTTCCGGCCGAAATTCGGCGATCTCCGCGACGAGGAGTACATGCGCTTCCCGCTCGAATTGCGCTACGGTCTGACCAACCGCGTCGAATTGCGCGGCGGCCTCGTGCCCTTCACTCCCAGTCCGTTCAACTCCGGCCGCGATCATCGCTGGGGTTTGGGTGAAGCAAAGTTGGGGGCACGCTACGACCTCCGGGACGCCCTGCGGTTTTTTAGCGATACGACCGTCGGCGTCGAAACCAGGATACCGCTTGGCAATCCGCCCGTGGAGATCAACGATCACTATACCCACGTGAAGCCGTTTCTCACGGCCGCTCGCGCCCTGAAGGGGTGGAAGTCAACGACCCTCTACGCCAACCTCAGCTACGACCGGAGCGTGAAACTCACGTCACGGGGCGCGCCCCCGCCGGAAGTGGTTCGCCGGCATACCTTCGAGGCCGCCCCCGGCTTGCTCTACAAGCCCGGCGAAATCGGATACTTCACCGAATACCGGTTCCGGCATCACCAGGAGCCGGGCGACGCCCGCCTCGCGCACGAGGGGCGCGTCGGCACCATCTGGGATGTGCCGCTCGGACGCACGGAACGTTTGAAGTTGCCGGGAAAATGGCAGCTCGAGCTCGCGCTGCGCGTGAACCATGAGGAGGGCCGTGGGACCGATCAGGGGGTTTCCGCGCGGGTCAACTGGCGCACCACGTTGCGGGAAGTGCTCGAGCACGCCAAGGTATCCGGATTGAAATGACACCGCCCGCCCGAGCCTTGCGCCCGGGACCGTTCGGCGTCGGAGTCGAACCCGGTTGAACCTCCGCCCGCTCGTCCTCCGCCTTTTGCTGCCGCTGCTCGCCCTCGCGACGACCGGCTGCACCACGTCCATCTCGGCCCGCAAGGTCGTGGCGCTCGACCGTTACCCGCGCATCTACGTCGAGCGCCGTCTGAACGACAACCACCGGATCGACGAGCTGTTCGTCGCGGAACTCAGGCGCCTGGGCCGCGACGCCTCATCCGGCCCGCTGACCATGATGCCGGAGAAGATCGACCTGCTACTCACGTACGACACCCGCTGGGAGTGGGACTTCAAAACCTACCTCATCGAGCTCAACCTCGAGGTGCACACGGTGCACCCGCGCAAGAAACTCGCCGACGCGCGTTACTACCAGCCGAACGTCAGGAACAAGGCCCCGCCCGACGTGATTCGCGAAGTGATCGACCGGCTGTTCGTGGAACCCTGACGCTGTAGGAGCGGCTACGCAACCTACTTCCCGGGCGTCGCGTCGCCGGGCGCCAGGCCGAGCGCCCACAGGATGCCGTTGAGCACGTGCTGCTGAAACTGTCGCGCGACGGCGGGCGAATTCTTGCGTGAAGCAGCGTCGCCGTACGCCGGATCCCACATGTCTTCGCGGTGGCCGAGCGAGGTGTAGAACACCCGTCCCTTCCCGTGCCAGCGGCTCCACGCGACCGGATAATCGCCGGGAGTCGACTTTTGCTTCGCGACGTCGTCCGCCGTGAGCATGAGCCGATCGAGGGTGATCAGGCTGTGGACATTCGCGCGGCTGAAATGGTTGAGCTGGTAAATTTCGTCGAACACCGTCCACCGGGACGGCAGCGGCGCACACGCCGCATGGGCCGGATCCTGGACGATACATTCCACCGTGACCTGCGGCCCGTGGGTCTTGAACGAACCGCCGATCATGCCGACGTACGGGGCGAAGGTCTTCAACGTATCCGTGGCGGCATGCACGCCGATGAACGCCTTGCCCGACGCCACCCAGTCGACGAAGCCCTGCTTGTCGGGCAGCGGAAAGTCATCGCCCGTCGTGCTCGCAAACAACACCGCATCGTAGCGGCGCAGGTTGGCGGGACTGAGTTGGGCGAGCGCGGCCGAGGCCTTCGGCAGCCACGCGGCGTACGCCTGTTGGAAGGCGGCGTCGCTCGCCTCATACGCCTTCAGGGCCGCCTGGTGCGCGGGGTCGCTCGCCCCCTTCGGACCCGGCCGCGGCCGTCCGGGCCGGCGCGGTTCACCTTCGGGCTGCCGCACAAAATCAACGGTGAACTTGCCGCTCTCCTGGGCGAGTTGGGCGATGATTTTTTCCGCCACCGGAATCGATGAGTGCCGGAAACCGGTGGTCACGGTCACGACGAGCACCTTCTTGGGCGCGTCCGCCGCGCGGGCCGGCAGCACCGGCAGCAGCATCAGAAGGAAGGCGAGAAAACGGACGGGGAAGCAGAGCGGTTTCATGGGGTGGCGAACTCCGATCTCGCTCGGCTTGCCGCCCCGACGCACGCCAAAAACAACGCCGCGCGCTGCATTGAGTTTGGCCGGAAAACCCGCCTCGCTCTCGCATCATGCCGATCCGCGCCTGGTTTCCGACCTTCATCTACTGTGAGCCGCTCCAGCCAAAGGGCCTTGGCCAACTGAACCTGGAACTGGCCGACGAGTGCCGGCGGCTGCGCGAATTCGACACCGCCGGGCGCCGGTGGTCGGAGAAGAACTACCCGGGCGGCTACACGAGTTATGCCTCGATGAACGAGCTGCACCGGTTCTCGAGCACGTTTGCCGGGCTGGAAACGAAACTTACGAAACACGTCCGCACGTTCGCCCGCGCCCTCGATTTCAACCTGCGCGGCCGCTCGATGCGGCTGACCGACCTGTGGGTGAACATCATGCCGCCGACGGCCGCGCACTCGTTGCATCTCCACCCGCTCTCGTTCATCAGCGGCACCTATTATGTGGCGACGCCGCGCGGCTGTTCCGGCCTGAAGTTCGAGGACCCGCGGCTCGATCGCTTCATGGCCGCACCGCCCCGCGTACCCGGCGCCCGGCGCGAAAATCAGGTGCACGTGACCTATCCCGCCCAGGCCGGCAACGTGATCC
>JBEIHL010000265.1:0-5527 GCA_040381375.1 Opitutaceae bacterium | reverse complement strand
TTCAACCTGCAGATCCTCGGCATCGGCGCGCTGCTCGCGTATTCGATTTGCCCGTGGCTGATGCAGTCGGTCTACACCGTGAACAGCATCGTCGACTTCAAGGGCCTGTTCATGGTGCCGCTGATCGTCTCCTCGGCCGCGGCGGTGGCGCTGGCGCTCTTCTTCCACCCGCCGAAGAGCACGGCGGCAACGGCGGGTGGCGCGACGGCAGCGCCGCATTGAGCCGGTTGGTCTGACCCACCGTAGGGCGCAAGAAGGGATCGGCCCACGGAATACACGGAATACACGGAAATATTCCGGAGCATTGGCTTCCGTGTATTCCGTGGGTTCCGTGGGCAACCTCTGGTTCTGGGCTGTTCTCTGCGAACTCTGCGCCCTCCTGTGGGAACGTTCCTCAGAACGGCTTCCGCTCCCAGCCCGGTTCGAGCCGGCGCATCAGGTCGGCGTCGTTGCGGCTGCGCATGCCGCTCTTCACGTAACGTTGGTGCGCGACCGCGAGCTTCCCGCGGTCGAGCTCAACGCCGAGCCCCGGGCCGGGCGGCACGTTCATCATGCCGTCCTTGATCGGCAGATTGCCGCCGACGATGATGTCCGCACCTTCCGGCAGCCACACGTAATGGGTGTCGCTCGCGTAGGTGAGCTGCGGAATCACCGCTCCAACCGTGATCATGGCGGCCATCGTGATCCCGCCGTGGTTGTTGCTGTGCTGGCTGAGGCTCCAATTCATGGTGGCGCTGAGGTCGCCGATCGCCTGGCACGCGGGGATGCCGCCGAAGCTGTGGTGGTCGACGAGCACGATGTCCACCGGCTTGAGTCGCACGGCGTCGGGCAGGTGCTCGAACTGGGTGACGCACATGTTGGTGCTCAGCTTCAGCCCCGTCTTCTGCCGCACCTCGCCCATCGCGACCTGTCCTTCCACCGGATCCTCATAGTAATCGAGCGGCAGTGACTTGAGCTGCTCGCCGATGCGCAGCGCGGTGGGCACCGTCCAGCGGGCGTTGGGATCGATGCGCAGCGGCTCCTTGCCGCCGAAACGCGCGTTCATGGCGCGGAGCGTCTCGAGTTCGACGTCCGGGGGCAGCACGCCGGCCTTCAGCTTGTGGAATCGGAAACCCCACTTCTTTTTGAACTGCCACGCCATCTCGGCCATCGCCTCCGGCGTCCGCACGTCGCCCCATTGATCGAGCGCGCGGTCGCCCCGGCCGCGATCGTCCACCAGCGCCTTGTCCGCCAGGATCGTCGGATGATCCGCGGCGTAGCGATAAAACAGATACGATGCGAACTCGACCCGTTCGCGCACCGGGCCGCCGAGCAATTCGCAGACATGCCGTCCGGTGGCGCGGCCGATCAGGTCGAGGCACGCGAGTTCCAGCCCCGCGTAGGCGGACAAGGCCTCGCGCCCGAGCCGCGCCGGAAACTTTCGATAGGCGAACGGGCTCTCGCCGACGAGCCAGGTCCGCGCCTCCTGCAGAGTTTTCGTGATGCTTTCGCCGCCGCGGGTCTCGCCGATGCCGGTGATGCCGGCATTGGTTTCCAGCTCGATCACGTTGCGGAGGAAGTACGGTCCGTGCGCGCCCGACGCGGCGAGGATCGGCGGGTCAGGCAGGGCGATCGGTGTGATGCGGACGGCCGTGATCCGGAGATCGCGCACCGCGCGCTGGTCATCGGCCGGCAGGGCGAGGTTGGTCGGCTGCGCGGCGGGCGCAGTGAGAAGGCCGACGGAGCCCGCCGCGGAGGCCGCGAGCCATTGTCTGCGGTTGAGGGGCATGGGGAACGACGGGGAAGACAGTGTGGGCGCTCGGCGGGCGAGCCGCAAGGTGGGTTCGCAGCGCGGTGCAAGGCGAGATCACCGTGGGAGGGGCTTTACGCCCCGACCGAAAGCGAGGCCGAGCGTTCAGTCGCGGCGTAAAGCCGCTCTCACCGTTTCGGCCATTTTACCGCGGACCGACGATGCGCACGTCCCACGTCTGCCGCCTCGACAGGCGCGACGGGGTGCGCGAGGTTGGGCGCTTCCGCCGAGCTGGCCCCGACCTCCGATGTCTTCCCTCCGCTTTCTTCTCCCGGCCGTGATTGTACTCGCTGCCGCCCTGCCGGGTGGGGCCGCTGAACTCGTCCCCGGCGTGCGCAAGGTCAGCGACACTGTCATCTACCAGGAGAATCGCTTCTACGCCACGTTCCCCTCCGTGGTGAAGCGGCCCGACGGGGAACTCCTGGTGGCCTTTCGCCGCGCTCCGTCACGGGTCGCGTTGCGGGAGAAGACCGAATCCCACATCGATCCGAACAGCTACCTCGTGCTGGTGCGCTCGCGGGACGGGGGCGCCACTTGGACGAAGGAGCCGGAGCTGATCTACGCGCATGAATTCGGCGGGTCGCAGGATCCCTGCCTGCTCCAGCTCCGCGACGGCACGCTGCTCTGCAGCAGCTACGGTTGGGCGGTGATGAAGCCGGAGGCGGTTCCGCTGCTCGGGCCGCGGGTGAATCAGAATCGGCCCGGCACGGTCTTCCTCGGCGGTTATCTGGTGCGCTCCACCGACGGTGCCCGCTCCTGGCAAGGCCCGATCTACCCGCCGCACATTCCGCCGGAGATCAATCATGACCCTTACGGCCGCCCGTTGCCGGCCTACAATCGCGGCGCGATGTACGAAGGGGCGAACGGCCGGATCTTCTGGGTGGTGGCGGCGATGGATTCCGACCCGCCGCGGAAAACCTCGAATCACCTGCTCGTTTCGGACGACCGCGGGACGACCTGGCGCTACTCGGCGCCCGTCGCGGTGGATGCGAAGGTGGTCTTCAACGAGGCCTCGGCCTACGTGACGCCGAAAGGCGACGTGGTGGCGTTCCTCCGCACGGCGAACTTCGAGGATCAGGCGTGCATCGCGCGTTCGAGCGATGGCGGGAAAACGTTCCAGCCCTGGGAGGGCATGGGTTTCAAGGGGCACCCGCTCCAAGCCACGCGGCTGCCGGATCAGCGCGTGCTGCTCGTCTACGGTTATCGGCACAAGCCCTTCGGCATCCGCGCGCGGATCCTGAACGCCGAGTGCACCGACTACGCGACCGCACCGGAGATCGTGCTGCGGGAGGATGGCGGCACGACCGACATCGGTTATCCGTGGTCCGTCGTGGTCGACGAACGCCGCGTGCTCGTGGTTTATTATTTCAATCTCGCGAACGGTCCGCGGCACATCGCGGGGACGATGCTCGAGATCGATCCGAAAAAGTAAGCAAGGTGGAGCAGCCTGTCCCCAGGCTGCTTTCAGGATCTCCGCTTGCCCGCGCCGACTACGAACCGTCCCCAAGCCAAGCAGCCTGGGGACAGGCTGCTCCACCCTTGTTCACGCCGCGCACTCGCGACACGCCCGATGCGGCGAACTTGGCAGCAGCGCGCGCCCGCAGTGGGTGCACTCGCGGCGGCTGAGTCCCTGCCGGGCCCAGTTGCGCCGGAGAATCGACAACGTCTGCTCGGTCGCCTGCCGCCGCAGGTGCTCGACCCGATCCAGATCCGTGAACGCCGCCGGAAACTTCAACGCGAGCCAGCGGTACACCGAAATGAGTTTCAGCATCTCCTCCAGCTCTTCGAGCCCGCCGCCCTCGAACCGGCGCGGGAACGGAATCTCCCGGCCGGCGTTGAGCAGCTCGAGCCAGGTGCTGAAGGCGTCGCGAAAATGGTGCTCCTGCAGGTCGATCGGGGCGCACGCGAGCGCGTAGCGTTGCTCGACGGACAGCGTCGGGGCAAAGGTGTCGACGACGCCGGCCGCCGTCAGCACCGCGTCCTGCACATCCGGAAAAAATGTGCCCGCGGGAAACGTGAGCCGCGTGCGGAAGAAATCCAGGATCGGCACGAGGCGGTCGAGTCCGAGGTGATCGGCGATCGCCCGCACGTGCATCGGCGTCGGCGCGGCGGGGAGCTGGTCGGGCACGGGCGTGCGTTGCGGTTCGGCGAGGGCGGATTCGATCCGCCGGCTGTCGCGCGACGAGAGCGCCGCGACCCAGCCGGTGGCACCGGGCCCGCGGCCCGCGCGGCCGGCGATCTGCAACAGTTCGGCCGGTTCGAGCCGCCGGTTGATTTCGCCGTCGAACTTGTCGGTCTCGTAGAACACGACGCGGTCGAGCGGCAAATTGAGTCCGAGGCCGATCGCATCGGTTGCGCACACGATGTCGGCCTCGCCCGCACGGAACCGCCGCGCCTCGTTGCGCCGCACCTCCGGCGAAAGCCCGCCGTAAATCACGGCCACGCGCAGGCCGCGCGACTCGAACATGGCCTTGAGCTCGAGCACCATCGCGCGTGAGAAACCGATCACCGCCGTGCGCGGCGGCAGCCGCCGCCAGTCGAGCACGCCTTCGAACTCCAGCGCGCCTTGGCGGGCGAGCAGGTTCACCTCGACCTCATCGCCGCAGAGTTCGGCGAGCCGGCGGATCACCGGCTCGGCCGACGCCGGCCCGGTGACGAAAAGGGTCTCCGCGGCCACGCCGCAATAGGCGGCAACCCAGGCCCAGCCGCGGTCGCGGTCGAAGGCGAGCTGCATCTCGTCGAGCACGCCAACTTCGAACCGGCGGGAGAAGTCCGTCATTTCCACCGTGCGGGCGGAGTGCGTGGGCGAGACGTCGTCGCGTTCCTCGCCGGTGACGAGCGAGCAGGGGGTGCCGAGTTCGGTGATGCGGTCGCGTTGCTCGAGCGCAAGCAGCCGCAGCGGTCCGAGGTACAGTCCGCTCTTGGCCGCGGCGAGGGCGAGCACGGCGCGATGGGTTTTGCCGGAATTGGTCGGACCCAGCCAGGCGACGACCTTGCGCTTCAGCGCGCGCGCCACCGGAAAGCACTGCAGGTAGTCGAGGAACCCCGGATTGCGCTCGGCGAGGCCGTCGAGCAGGGTCCGATCGACCGCATGGTTGCAGGCGATCCGGAGTCGCTGATAGAGGTCCTTTCGTTCCGTGACCAGCGGAGGCGCGGGCAGGAAACTGTGCTCCAGGTCGGCGGCGGCGAGTTGGTTCCAGCCTGCCAGCGTCGGCGGCTGCTGGCGCAGCCGGCGCTGGACTTCGCGGACGGCGGGGTGCCGCCGGGCGAGCAGTTCGGCCGCGACGGCGGCTACGCCGTGCCGGGCCACGGCTTCGACGAACGGGGCCAGCTTCTGCGTCACCGCGGCGAGCACCGGCAGCTCGACGCCGGGGCGGACCGCCACGACCGCCGGCAGGTGCAGGATCACTTCGTCGCTGACGTCGGTGAAGCCGCCGTAGCGGATGCCGGCTCCGGCGCGACCGACCGCCTCGGTCGCAAAGCGGGCGAGTCCCGCCCGGACGCCGCCGACGCGCACGCGTGGACCGATCGGCGAAGTCAGAAAAGTGCGGCCAAGGTCCGAGTCATCGATCGCAAGCTCCGCCAGGAGGGCCTGTCGCGCGCCGGCGACCACCTCCTCGTGCGTCCAGTGCTCCCGATCCTGACTCGTTGGCATGGCGCAGTGTTTCGGAGTCGGGAGGGAAGTCAAAAACCCTGGGAGCGCGGACGCCCTCGACCGCAGTTCGACGGATGCGGACG
>JBEIHL010000264.1:0-5535 GCA_040381375.1 Opitutaceae bacterium | reverse complement strand
GGGCAGGCACGGACTTCGAGCCTTCCCCCGAAGGAATCGAGAGCCGGGGGGCCTTCCCGAACGCTTCGTCCAGCATGCCGGCGTGCCCCTTCGCCACGCATTCGTCCACGACCACGGCGACGCGCGAGCCTCGATCAAGCAGCTCGTCGACCGTCTGCCGAATCGCCGACGTGAGGCGGCTGCCAAAGATAATCGGATAGCTGCGCTCGCCCAAGTTTACGGTCAGCGGTTCGGCCATTTGTGGTGATAAAGCTTTGCAGCGCAGATAGGTCAATGCAGCTTATAACTGAGACTGAGTTCTTGTCTCAATAAGCTATTGACATGAGACTACGTCTCAGTCCGGACTGCACATATCGTCATGTTGTGCCGTTCTCTTGCCCTCGCGACCTCACTCGCCCTGATCGTCCAGACCGGCTGGGCACAGCCGAAACCCGTCACCGCGACCACGCCGCCCCCCATCCAACTTGCCTCGGTTCAAGTTGAAGCGGAAGCCGAGCGAGATCACTACATCCAGGGCCCATTCCCGCCCGAGGTGCAGGGAACGAGAATAAACGTCGGAAAAAAGACCACCGTCCTCGACTTCGACTCGCTGCCCCGCATCACGGGCAACAATTACCGTCAGGCTCTCGCCCAAGCACCCGGTCTGGTTCTCAGTGAGGAGACTTCTCCGCTCGTTTCCATCGGCTACCGCGGCCTCGAGCCGCACCGCAGCCAGTTCACCCAGGTATTGAAGGACGGCGTGCCGATCCACGCGGACCAGTTCGGGTATCCGGAAGCCTACTACGCGCCCCCGCTCGACACGGTGGATCGCATCGAGTTTATCCGTGGCGGCGCGGGCCTGATGTACGGTCCCCAGCCCGGTGGTGCGCTCAACTACGTCACGCACCGACCGCGCACCGATCGGGCCTTCGGCGGCGGCACCCTGCACACGGCCGGCAGCGACGGTTACTACTCCACGTTCAGCTATATCGACGGGACGGCCGGGCCGGTCGGCTACTATGGATACTACAACCACCGGCAGTCCGACGGGATTCGCAACGCCAACAGTGACTACAAGCTCGACGCGTTTCACGGCCGGGTCGTGGTCGGCGCCGCCACGGCTTCGCGGGTCATTTTCTCGGCCGAGGTTTACGAGGAGGAGCACGGTGAACCCGGCGGTCTGACCTTTGCCACGAGCCCAGGCGCGGTAAACTACAACGCTCAACGCGAGAACGCGTCCCGGCTCTTCGACCGATTCACCCTCGATCGCAAGGCGTTCGACATCGTGTGGGAGCGCGACTTCTCCCGCGGGACGTTCCTCCTCCGCACGTGGGCCATCGATTACACGCGGCTAAGCCGGCGGCAGGGCGGCGGCGGGTTCGGCACCCTCCCCACCGGCGCCGCGGCTTCGACCAACACGATCGAGCGCCAGCAGTTCGACCAACTCGGCGCCGACGCGCGTCTCCGGTTCGATTGGGGACAGGACTCCCGGCACATCTTCACCGCCGGGGCGCAGTATTTCCTGGGCGACTCCCCGCGCACGGACTCTCGCGGCAACACGGCCAACGCCGAGAGCGGCGATCTCCGGCTGAAATCGCAGCGCGATGTACGCTACACACCAGTCTTCGCGGAGAACCTTTTCCGCCTGGGTTCACTGAGCCTCACGCCGGGTGTCCGGGTTGAGTTCGTCCACCAGAAAGTGCGCGAACTCGTGAACGCCGCCCGGACAAACATCCCGCTCCAGCAGCGCAACGAGCACGCCGCGGTGCCGCTGTTTGGCCTGGGCGCCGCGTATGATCTCAACCGCGGTTCCGGTTTTCCGTCCCAAGCCTACTTGAACGTCTCCCAGAGCTACCGTCCGGTCATCTTCACCCAGGCGGTTCCCAACGGCGCCACCACGATCGTCAACGGAGATCTCGAGGAGAGCCGCGCCTGGCAGTTCGAGCTCGGTCTGCGCGGCGAACCCGCCGAGGGCCTGATCTTCGATGCGAGTCTGTTCCAACTCGAGTTCGACAATCAGGTCGGAAACTTCGCCCTTCCCGGCGGACTCTCGACGCTCGCGAACGTCGGTCGCGCGGTCCATCGCGGCGCCGAGTTATCCGCCAGCTACAATCTGCTCGCCCGTCGCAATCTTTCTTCCTCGACCCCCGGTCGCAATCGGGGTGCAGCCGTCAAACCGGCGCTGACAGTCTACGCCAACGCGATGCTGCTCGACGCCGAGTTCAAGGAAGGCGCAAGCCGCGGACGCACCCCGCAGTATGCGCCGGCACACCTCCTCCGCAGCGGTCTCGTCTACACCCACGGTGCCAACCTCAAGCTGGCCGTTACCGGCACGCTCACGGCGGACAGTTTCGCCGACGACGGCAACACGGCGTCACGCTATATTCCGGCCCACGCCGTGTGGGACGTCACCGCAGAATGGCGGGTGCCAGGCACAATCGTGCGCGTGATCGGTGGACTGAACAATGTCCTCGACGAAGACTACTACAGCCGCATCCGCAACGACGGCATCGACCCCGCTCCCGGCCGCAACCTCTACCTCGGCGCCGCTCTTGAGTTCTAAAGTTGCTCCCCACTCGGCGGCCCGAACACGCGCACCATCCGGCTCACCGTTCCGAGTGTCCGTGGCCGCGGCATTGACGAATCTCGCCCGGCCGCACCTGCTCCTCGCTGGTGCGCCCGATATCGACCGGCTGCTCGCCACTCACTGGTTTCCGCGCGCCACCCAGGTGCGCGTCGGCGTCCGATCATCCCCTTTCAACTCCACCTTTTCCGCATGACCTTTCGCTCTGTGCTCTTCTGGGTTCATCTCGCTGCCGGACTCGTTTGTGGTCTCGTGATCGGCATCATGTGCCTCACCGGCACCGCGCTGGCCTTCGAGAAGGACTTGATCGCTTGGTCAGAGCGGGACGCCCGGCGGGTCGAAGTTCCGGCTCTGCCAACTCAGTTGACGCTCGACGAGTTGGAGCGCCGCTTTCGCGAGGCCAAACCCGGAGCCCAGCCCTCCGCCATCGTCCTCCAGGCCGACCCTCGCGCCGCCGTTGCGTTCACCGTTGGGCGGAGCGGAACGTATTACCTCAACCCTTACACGGGCGAGCTGCGTGAACCCGCGTCGAAGGCCATGGCGGGATTCATGCAGACGATGCTCGTGTGGCACCGCTATCTCGGGTTCAGCGGCGAGCAGTCCCGGCCGCGCGGCAAGCTCGTCAATGGCATCGGCAACATCGCGTTCCTCGTGCTCGCGGTCACCGGCCTCTACCTTTGGACGCCACGCTCCTGGTCGTGGCGTGCCCTGCGGCCCGTGATCTGGTTCCGTCAGAACACCTCCTCCCGGGCCCGCGACTTCAACTGGCACAATACGATCGGATTCTGGGCGGCGCCGGTCCTGATCATCCTCACGCTCACGGCTATGCCGATCTCGTTTCGCTGGGCCGGCAGTTTCCTGTACACGCTCACCGGCACCCCGCTGCCGGCGTCGGGCCCGCAGAGCAGCGGCACGCCGATTCCGACCGCTGATCTCCCCCCTCCAACGGCTGGCGCCCAGCCGGTCGCACTCAACGTCCTCCTCGTCGCGACCAGGGACGCGGTGCCCGGCTGGCAGACCATCACGCTGCGACTTGCCGCTCCGGGAGCAAAGGCTTCGCCGGCATATTTCACCGTCCGCGCCGGGGACTCCTGGCCGCGCACAGCCAATACCACGCTGCAGTTCGATCCTTTCTCCGGGAAACTCCTGCGCCGAGATGGGCATGCTGACCTCAACGCCGCGCGCCAGCTCCGGGCGTGGAGCCGCTACTTGCACACGGGCGAGGCCGTCGGCTGGCTTGGCCAACTTGTCGCCGGTATTGCCTCGCTGGGCGGCGGCGTTCTCGTCTTCACCGGGCTCGCGCTTTCGTTCCGTCGTTTCTTCGGGGACGGTCGCTCCGCCCACGCCTCCCAGGCTGACGCAGCGCCGCGCGAGACGGCGAATCGCGGCTGATCCGCAACGGAAGCCTGGCCCACCCGGACTCTCCCCCGGCCTATTGGCAAAGACGGTCGCCCCAAGTGGCGCGAGCATACGGCTCGCGTGATTGGGAACGGCGAACCGGGCTACCGGGTACTACCTGCCACGAGGGTCATGAGCCGCAGTAGTTCGTCGCGGATCTTTTCCGAGGCGTCGACCTCGAGGTAGCTCGAGCGGGCCAGCCAGGTTTCGTAGCCACCCAGTTGGTGGTCACGCGGCGTGGGCAGGTAGCCGTTGTAGCCGTTGGCGAGGCTGATCGTGAACGTCGGACGCAGCGGACTCCCTGCCTTGAGCTCCAATCCGGTTGACGCAAACACCTCGCACGGCGCCGCGGCGATCCCCAGCCCTCCCACCCGGATCGCCTGGAGTTTCAACGCCACGTGGTCCGGAAACTCCGCAACCGACAAGGTCTCGCGCGCATACACTTCGCGCCGGTTCAAATGCGCCCGATCCTTTACGGTCGACCAGACCTGCTTCGCCCAGGCAAGTCGTTCCGAAGAAGGTCGCCGGACTTTCAGTATGAGTTCGCCCTCGGCCATGGCCAGCGGGACCCAGGGCTCGTGCTTGATTCCCCGATACACCTGCTCGGCCGACTCCGCCAAGTGGCCGGCCACCTCAAGGATGCGGGCGTAAGGCGCGGCCGGCGGGCCCGGCGGACGCGAAGCATCGACGGCGTTGATGTCGCCGCTGGTGCCGTTCGCCATCATCGCGACGAACGGCGGATCCTGCAGCGGCGCGGCGATCCGGTGCGACAGCACCTGGGCAAACGCTCCGAAGTAGTCGGCGCTGATGGCGCCCGCGCCGGTTCCTCCGACATAATGGAGCCCGTAGTTCGCCACCACGGCCAGCGGCCGGCCGTCGGCGTGCTGAACCGACATGATGAACAGTTCAGGATCGGGCTGCGTGGAGGGCCCGTTCAGGCCGGTACGGCCGGGGCCCGGGTTCATCAACACTTGGTCGCCGGTTTCCCCAAACGGGTTCGGCGTCCGCGCCTCGGGCTTGAGGTGCCAGCGCCGGCTGAAAACGAACTCCGGCCGCGGCACGCTGCCCCAGCCGATCCGCGCCGGCGCCAGGTTGGCCACCGCGCGCTGAATGCCGTCGGCGATCCGCCGGGCGAGAAAGTCCTGATACTCGCGCTCGGCGGCATCGCCATGCAGGGGCACCGCCCGCGGCGTGCTGTGCGTATGCGTCGCCGAAATCAGGATACGACTTGGGGCCAGTCCCGTCGCGGCCGGCACGAGCGCCTTGGCGCGTTCGTGGATTTCGCGCGCGATCATCGTGTTGTCGACCACCACGATCGCGAGTCGCGTGCCACCGTCGTCGAGTACGAGGCAGCGGGCATGCAGTTCGTCATGGACGCGCGTCGCCCGCGTCCCCTGCGCGATGTAGCCGTCGAGCGAAGCGCCGAGCGGCGGGGTGATGTTGCTCGTGGCGGCGCCGGCGCGGAAGACACGGTCGGCAGGCGCGGCAAACGTCTGCGGAGCGACGAGCGTCACGAACGCGACGGAGAGGAGAATGACTTTTCTCAAAGGACACATGCGATGAAGTATTCCTCC
>JBEIHL010000263.1:0-5536 GCA_040381375.1 Opitutaceae bacterium | reverse complement strand
GCGAAGGCCGCCGGGGCGCACGTGACGACGGCGAAGACGAGCGACCCCAGGACGGTGACGAGACGGTTCATGGCGCTTTCCCTGCCTTCTTGCCCTGCTTGCCGGCGCCCGCTCCACCGACCGCCGCGGTGCTCGAGCGCATCGCGACGGGCCACACGGCGGCGTCGTTCTTCTCCCCTTTCAGGTGCAGGTCGAAAAAATCCCGGCGCATCTGCTCCAACTCCGCCCCGCCAAACCCCGCCCCATGGCCGCCGCCGCGCACGGTGTTGAAGCGCACGGGCACACCCGCCTCCTTCAGGGCCGCAAAAAGCAGTTCGCTCTGGTGATGAGGCACGAGCGGATCCTGGTCGCCGTGGTTGATGAGGAACGGCGGATCGCCGCGGAAGACGTAGGTGATCGGGTTGGCCTGCATGACCATCGCCAGGTTGGCGGGATCCGTGATCGGTCCGCCGATCAGCCGCGACTCGGGCGAGTCCGGCGCGTTGTGGTCCATGCCGGCGCCGCCGGGACGATGCGCGTTCATCTGCAGAAAATCCGTCGGACCGTAGTCGTTCATCACGCATTGCACCGCGCTGGAAATCTCCTGGCTCGCGCCCGCATCGAACTGCGTCACGTCCCCGGTGACTCCGACCATCGCGACCAGGTGTCCGCCCGCCGAACTGCCCCAGACGCCGAACCGTTCAGGATCGAGGCCAAAGCGCGCCGCGTTGCTCCGCAGCCAGCGGATCGCCGCCTTGCAGTCCTGCAACTGCGCGGGAAAACGCGCGTGCTGGCTGAGCCGGTAGTTCACGCTCGCGATCGCGTAGCCCCGTTGCGCGTAGCCCTGGCGTAGGGGCGGACACCCAGCCTTGTCCCCCGCCGCCCAGCCACCGCCATGAATCCAAATTATCACCGGCAACGGCCGGCCCGCATTCTTCGGCACAAAGAGGTCGAGGACCTGACGGGCGTGTCCATTCTCCAGATACGCCAGGTCGCGATGTGCCGTGACTCCGGGCGGCACGGCGGGAGCCGGCGGCGTTCCGTCACGCCCCGCGGCGGGTCGCTCTGCGCCCGACATCATCGCGGTGACAAACAGAACCAGGCCCGCCAGCGCAGCCCGGCGAGGCGATTTCGTATCCAGTCTCACGGGACGCGATGGAGTCATCGTTTCTTGGAATTCGACGGCGCGGCCGCCCGGGGCGGCCAGTCCGGGTTTTCCGAACGGGCCGTCTTGAGGTACGCGTCGATCCGCGCCACGACGTCAGGGTGTTGCGCGGCCACATTCGTCTTCTCGGCCACGTCGCTGCGCTGGTCGTACAACGCGAGCGGCGCGGCCAGGCTGCCTTCGCGAATTCCCTTCCAGCGGCCCTGGTGAAGCACCGCCTGGTTGAAGCCGCGTTCGTGAAATTCCCAGTAGAGAAACTCGTGCGCCTTCTGCTCGCGCGTCGCTCCGCGCAGCGTCGGCACAAAACTCAGCGAATCCAGGCCGGCGGGCGTCTTCGCCCCGGCGAGTTCCGCCGCCGTCGCGAACCAGTCGCCGAAGTAAGCGACATGCTTCGTTTCTCCTCCCGGTCGGACCGTGCCCGGCCACCACGCGAGGCACGGCACGCGGATGCCGCCGTCCTTGAGGCTCCTTTTGATGCCGCTGAAGGGACCGCTGGGTTGGAAGCGCGAGAGGTCGTGGTTGGATTCGTCGTGCGGCCCGTTGTCGCTGGTGAAGATCACGAGGGTCTTCTCGGCGAGACCCAGTTGCTTTAGTTGGTCCAACATCCGGCCGACGTAGCTATCGAGCCGCGTGATCATCGCGGCCTGGCCCTTGTCCTGATCCGACCAGGGCTCGCTCGCGTAGGGCCCGAAGTCGGGCACGTGCGCCCCGTTGCCGAGGTCGCGCTTCCGCTCGTTGTTCGCGTGCGGGATCACGGCGCTCCAATAGAGAAAGAACGGCTGGTTCTGATGGCGGGCGACGAACTTCAGCGCCTCGTCGGCGATCACGTCATCCGCGAACATGACCGCATCGGTCGCGTAGCCGGCGCCGCTCGGCCCGGTCGTCGTGACTTTATTGGGCAACGCGATCTTCTCCTCGTTGCGCCACAGGAAATCCGTGAAGTGATTGTGCGCGTGGTGCTGGTTGAGAAAGCCGAAGAAGTAATCGAACCCCTGCCGCCGCGGCAGTCCCGTCTCGGGCTCGCCAATGTCACCGAGGCCCCACTTGCCTGTCAGGGCGGTGACGTACCCTGCGGCCTGCAGCACCTTCGCCACCGTGACGTCCTCCGGCTGCAGCGCCTGGGAGCGGGGATTGTTCGGGCCCGCGTTGCCGCGCACGCGCGTGCGGCCGTGATGCTGCCCCGTCATGAGCACGCTGCGCGACGGCGCACAGACCGTCGCGCCGGCATAGAACTGGGTGAACCGCAGCCCCTCGCGCGCCATCCGGTCGAGGTGCGGCGTTTTGATGATCTTCTGGCCGTACGAACCGAGGTCGCCGTAGCCCAGGTCGTCGGCCATGATCCAGATCAGGTTCGGACGTTCAGCCGACGCAGCGCAAAGGCCGTTCGCCAGCAGCAGCGACGCCGCGCTGAGGAGGAGGCGGGGCAGGGTAAGCATATCTGTGGAGCACGAGCGAAACCCTTTCCGGGCGCGAGCAAACATCGCGGACGGAAGCCCGCGGGCGCGGTTGGAGAACCGGTCCCGCCGGCGGGCCACAGGGGCGCGCAGGGCGCGCCGGTCACTTCGCCTTCTTCTTGCGCGACGGCTCCGCCGCGGCGGCGGCAAGGGCCGGACCGTTGTCGGGCGGCATCGAGCGGTGCCAGGCGAGCGCCGCGGCAGTGAGCCGGCGCACGACCTCGGGCTGCTGCGCCGCGAGATTGGTCGTCTCGGCCCGGTCGCGGGCGAGGTCGTAGAGTTCCGGTTTCGAGCCGTCGTACTCGCAGAGCAACTTCCAGTCGCCGTCGCGGATCGCGAGGTCGGGCTGGACGGGCACGTTGTACTGCGGCCACGACTTTCGGTCCGGTGGCCGGCGCCAGTGGAGCGGCGCGCGCCGCGACGCCTGGCTGCGACCGAGCAACGTGTCAGCCAGATTTTCTCCGTCGAAGACGACGTCCGCCGGAGGCTTCACGCCGGCAACGGCCAGCAGCGACGGCGCGAGATCGAACGCGGCGAAGACCGAGGTCTCGTTGGGCAGACCGGCTTTCCCGGATGCGATCAATCCGGGGCCCCACAAGACGAGCGGCGAGCGGATCCCGCCCTCGTAGAGGGTGGTTTTCGAACCGCGGAACGGCCCCGCGGAACCGGCCCCGGGCTCGTGGCCGTTGTCCGAGCAAACGAGGATCAGCGTGTTGTCGCGGAGCGCGGGTGAATTGCGGATGTGATCGAACAGCACGCCGAGCTGCGTATCCATCGCTTCCAATACGGCGTGATAGAGCGTGCGCTTGGCGCCGTCGCCGCGGCGGGCCGCAGGCGGGAAGAACGGCGAGTGCACGTCGTCGGGCCAGAGATTGACGTAGAACGGCCGGCCGGCGGCCGCGGCGTGGTCGATGAACTGGATCGCCGCCCCGGTGAAGCCCGCGGTGAGACGGGAGCGATCGTACCAAATGACCGGCCCGCGCCCGAGCTTTTCGGAATTCAACGCGTGCCGCCGCACCGGCTGGCCGTCGTGGGCGTCGGCGAGACCGAGCAGGCGCGGGCCGAGTCCCTCGAAGTTGGTCAGCGACTCGTCGAAGCCGTACTCCGTGATCAGCGGTGCCTCGCCGACATCCCGCTGGCCGCCCATGTGCCATTTGCCGAAATGCCCCGTCGCGTAGCCTTCCCGCTGCAGCAGGCGGGCCAGCACGGGCGCCTTCGGGTCGAGCCATTGCGCGACGCCGCGACGGTCATTGTCGGCGCGGTTGCTCAGGAACGACGTGATCCGCCAGCGGTGCGGATACTGACCGGTGGTGAGCGCCACGCGCGACGGCGAGCAGATGGGCGAGTTGACGTAGAACTGCGCGAAGCGCAGCCCCTCGGCGGCGAGCCGATCCACGTGCGGCGTGCGCGCGTCCTTGTTTCCAAAACTCGAGAAGTCGCCCCACCCCAGGTCGTCGATGAACACCACCACGATGTTCGGCCGCGCGACCGCCGCCGCGGCGACCGCGAGTGCCAGCATCAGCCCGTATATCCCGCGTCGCGGCCTCATTCGCCGGCCTTTTTCTTGCCCTTCTTGGTCCCGCCCGCGGGGGCCGGTTCGCCGTACGCGGGGGTCCAGATCCACGGGAGCACGTTGGCGCGCTTCGCCCAGGCCTCCCACTGCGCGACCATGCTGCGCACACGGGCGGGCTCGCGAGCCGCGAGATTGTTCATCTCTGTGCGATCGGCGGCCATGTCGTAGAGTTCCCACGGACCGGCCGGCCCCTTGGCCACGAGTTTCCACGAACCATCGCGCACGGCCCGGTTGCCCTCGTGCTCGAAGAAGATCGGCTCCCGGCGGCCCAGGGGCTGACCCCGCAACGCCGGCCGCAGGCTGACCCCCTCGAGCGGCTGGATGGTCTCGCCGGCATGGGTTTTTGGATACGTGGCTCCCGCAAGATCGACGCAGGTCGCCATCAAGTCGATCAGATGACCGGGCTGCGCCTCGAGGGCGTTGCGTCGGGCGGCGGGAATGCCGGCCGGCCAGTGCGCGATCAGCGGCGTGCTGATGCCACCCTCGTGGACCCAGTGCTTGTATTCGCGAAACGGCGTGTTGCTCACGTTGGCCCAGGCCTCGCCGTATCCATGGTAGGTGTCGGCGGCCCCCGGCAGCACGCCGTAACCCTGCCGCATCGGATATCCGTCGCGGGTCTGCTTGGGGATCATGTCGGGCTGGAGGTAGCCCGCCGCGAGCGGCGGCAAGGTGGGACGGCTGGCGCGCGCCACGGGTGGCTGATTGCGTCCGCGCCCCATCAGCTCGGCGCAGCCGCCGTTGTCCTGCAGGAAAAAGATCAGCGTGTTCTCCCACTGCCCGGTGCGCCGCAGCTCCGCCACGAGGCGTCCGATGCCCTGGTCGAGGCAGTCGATCATCGCGGCAAACACCTCCATGCAACGCACCTCGAAGGCGCGGTCCGCCACCGTGCTCCACGCCCCGCCGGCCTGGGGCGCCACCTGCCAGCGCGGATCGAGCAGGCCGAGCCGCTTCATCTTCTCCAACCGCGCGGCGCGGATCGCGTCGTAACCCGCGTCGTAACGACCGCGATACTTCGCGATGTCCGCCTCCTTCGCGTGCATCGGCCAGTGGGGTGCGGTGTGCGCAACGTACATGAAGAACGGCTGGCCCGCATGGTCGCGCGCGTGTTCGGAGACAAAGCGCGTGGCGTGGTCGTTGATCGCATCGGTATAGTAGAACTCCTTCGGCCGGTATTCGAGATCCGCATACGGCGAGATCAGGGTGTTGTCCCGCGTGAGGGTGTTGGGATCGAAAAAGCTGCCCGCGCCGTGAATGGTGCCGTAGAAACGATCGAAGCCGCGCTGCCGGGGCCAGTTCTGCTTTTCGTCGGGCGCGGCGGGGTTGACGTGCTTCGTCACGTGCCACTTGCCCACCATGTAGGAGCGG
>JBEIHL010000262.1:0-5547 GCA_040381375.1 Opitutaceae bacterium | reverse complement strand
TTCTTCAGGGGTTTGGTGGGGATCAGGTCAGTGATCTGTGGGTTAGAACGGCTAGCTCGGAGCGGGGTTTGGAAAAGGCAGGAAACGAAGGGAGGGAGGCGTTTCGCCGTACCTCCCTCGGAGATCAATGCAATGCGGCCAGGGGGCGGCCGCGCTCCGAAAAGGGGTCGTGACTTAGAAGTTGAACGTCGCGGTCAGCGAGTACTTCCGCGGGGTCTGATAGCGGAACGTGTTGGGTACGTCACCGCCGGCGGCCGCGTTGAACGAGTAGGCCATGTAGACGACATCGACCTCGTCGAACAGGTTGGAAACGTTCAGTTGCAGGCGGGTGCGGACCTTGCCGATGCGGAGATCGTAGCTGGTGTGGGCCGAAACCAGGGTGTAGGCGTTCGCGTAGCGATAATTGAAGGGCTGGCCGTTCGCGTTGCCGATGACCTGCCGGCCGCGGATGTTGGCGCCGCCGCCGACGGAGAATCCCTTGAGGCGCCCTTCGCGGAACGAATATGTGCTGTAGACGTTCGCCGTGTAATCCACCGTGTTGTTGAGCGTGCGACCCTGGGTGTAGCCTCCGATGATGTTGTTGATGTCGGTGATGTTTTGCCGGACCCGGGCGGCGTTCGGCAGCGCGGGGTCGTTGCCGCCGGCCTGCCAGGTGGCGAGGTGGGTTGCGACGTATCCCCGCAGGCCGGGGCCGATGTCGGCCTGCTGGGTCTTCGGGATCGCGTAGTTGAACATCAGTCGCCAGCTCCGCGTGAGATTGGCGGTGAGATCGAGCTCGTATCCATCGCCTTTGTACGTCTCGAGGTCGCGGAAGGCGAGGATGGTGTCCTGCGGGCGGCCGAGGTCGTTCCAGATTTCGTTGATGTCGCCCATGGCGTCGCCGGTGCGCGCGCGGTCGATCTGCTTCATCTTGTAGTAGCCGATGGTGCCGGCGAGCTTGCCCCCGAAGAACTCGAGCTTGAGGCCGAGGTCGATGCCGTCGTTCGAGGCCGGGGGAACGGTGGAACCGTCGATTTGGGAGGCGCCGGAGCCCGGCGCGTTGAAGGACTCGGAGTAATTCGCGTACGCGCCGATCCACGGCACGGGGAAATAGACCAGCCCGGCGGACGAGGTGCCGACACTGATCTTGCTGATGTCGAGCGTGCCGGGGCCGGCGGTGGCGCCGAGGATCGAGGTGCCGTCGGGGTTCGCGGCGACGCGGCGCTGCTGCTTGCGGTCGTGGGTGTCGTAACGATAGCCGAGGAGGACGGAAAGCCGGCCGTCGAAGAGAGAGGAGGCGGAGGCGATCTGGTTGTACTGGAGCGACTGGTCTTCGTCGGAGGTGTTGGTTTCCACGAAGCGGACGTCGTAGCCGTTGGAGGAGAACGAGCCGACCCACGCCGCCGGATTGCGCGGCGCGTCCCAATACTGCCGGATGCGGACGATGTTCGGGGCGGCCTGGCTGTTCACGTTGGCCGGGTTGTTCACCCGACCTGCGGTCCACGTGACGGGAGTGTACGAGTCGCGGCGGATGCCGGAGGAAACGCTGAGGCTCTGCCGGAGCCAGCGGAGCTGCTTCTTGTAGGCCAGCGAGAGCCGCCAGTCGGAAAGCGTGTTTTCCTGCAGCGTCTTTTGCGGCTGCACATCGACAAACGCCTTGCCGAAATTGGGGTTGGGCTGCCCGTTGGGCAGGACGGTGTTGACGTCGATCCGGTGCTGGTCCCAGACGCGGAAATTTCCGAGCCGGCTTTGGTCCTGATGGTTGAAGGCGGCTTGGGCGATAATGCCGGCCGGAAAGCGGTGTTCGAGATAGAACGTCCAACTGTGGTAGTTGGTATCTCCATACGCGTCGGGCGGCTGGAGGCTGAATTCCCGGCTGGGAATCGCGGGAAAGCGGGCGACGGCGGCGCGGCCTTCGGGGAGGATGCGGAGTCCGGTGCCGGTGGTCTGGAAGGAGCCGCGCCAGTTGACGATGCCGCGCGAGGCCTGGCTCGGATCAAGGACGAGGTAGTCGTCGTTGACGCCGCTGTTGAGACGGGCGACGCCGGTGCCGGCGGTGGAGGGGGCGGTGATACCGTTGTAGATCGCAGTGCGATTCCAGTTGGAGCTCTGGTCGGCGAAGCTCTGGGCGAAGGAGAAGCGCCGGTAGTTGCCCTGTTCATACTCGCCGCGAATCTGGGTCTCCTTCGCGAGCTTGAAAGTGGCCGCGACGTGCGTGCTGTAGCGGAACGGCTCGTCGTAATCGCGCCAGCCCTTGAGCTGGTCGGTCAGGGCGTTGACGCGGACGGCGAAGCGATTGCCGGCGGGAACGTTGAGATCGAAGCTCGCGCGGTATCCACCGGAGCTGTCGGCGCGGACCTGCACGGTGCGGCGCGGAACCCAGAGCGCCTGCTTGGTGAACGTGGTGTTGACGCCGCCGGGATTGCCGTCGCCGAAGAGGATGGAGTTGGGGCCGCGGGCGAACTCGAGCCGCTCGGTGTTGAAGCTGTCGCTGGAGACGTACCAGCGGAAATAGTTCCGGCTGGGGAAGCTGTTGCCGACGCCGCGGAGGTTGACGTTGTATTCGCCGGTCGTGGACGTTTCGCCCGCGGGAATGGCATTGGGTGCCCATTCGGCGGCGCTGCCAAAGCTGGTCGCGCCGACGTCCTCAAGGAACTCGGCGGTGAGCACGGTGATGGCGGATGGCGTTTCCTTGAGCAGCGAGTCGATGCGGCCACCGGCGAGCGCGCTCGACGCGGTGTAGCCGACGTCCCGATCTGAGCTGACCTCGAAGGCGGCGAGGGTGATGGCCTTGTCGTTTTGGGCGACGCCGGTTGAGGTGGTCGGCGCCGTTTGGCCCCTGGCGGCTACGGCGGCCAGGATGGCGAGCAATCCGACGAGCCCGCAGCTTCGCCGGGTGGTGCGATGGGCAAACATGTGCGTTTGGGGTTGGGTTGGCTTGGGTAATCTGGCGGTCAAAAATTCAGCGCGATGGCGGTCGCGAGGGTCAGCGGGACACAGCCTTTTTCTTCGTGGCCGCTCCGGGCCGTCCCAGTTCGTCCGCTCGCGCGGGGTCAAAGGCGGGATTGGGATGAGGCATCCGCGCGCCGACCGCGCGGCGCCAGTCGGCGAGCGCGGCACGGAGCTCGCGAGCGCGGGCCGGCTCCCGGGCCGCGAGGTTCGTCGTCTCCGCCCTGTCCTGGCCCAGGTGATACAACTCCACCGTGTCGGTTTCGAAGAATTCGATCAGCTTCCAGTCGCCGCGCCGGATCGCACTGGCCGGCGTGCTGTGGTGATAGTGCGGCAGGTGCCACGTCAGCGTGTCGCGCGGCAGCGCGGCGGACGGCTGGTCGAGCAGCGGCACGAGGCTCACGCCGTCGGGCGGTTGCGCGGAGCCCGGTGTGACACCGGCAAGGGCGAGCAGGGTGGGATGGATGTCCATCGTGAGGGCCGGCGTCGCCGTCGTACCACCCGCCCGGATACGGCCGGTCCAGCGCGCGATGGCCGGGACCCGGATGCCGCCCTCGTAGAGTGAACCTTTTTCACCCCGGAGCGGCGCATTGGATGTCACGATCGTGCCATCCTGCTGGTGGATGAGACCGCCGTTGTCGGAGAGAAACAGCACGAGCGTTTTCTCTGCGAGGCCGGCCCGGTCGACTGCGGCAACGATCCGGCCGACGCACTGGTCGAGTTCCTCGAGCAACCCCGCGTACTCGGGCCGGCTCGGATAACCCGCCATCGGCTTCCGGTCGCGGTACTTCGCCAGCAAATCAGGCGTGGTCGAAAGGGGAATGTGGACCGCTGAGGGCGAAACCTGCAGCACGAAGGGCCGGTCGCGGGTAGCGGCGATGAACTGCTCGGCTTTGCCCGCGAGGAAGTCGGCCGACCGACGCGTCGCGTCGCCGCCGGTGAGGCGCGTCGGCACGGTGTTGCCCGTGCATTCCACGGCGGTATCCCAGCCCTGCTGCATCGGTCCGTGGTCGTCGCCGCCGAGGTGCCACTTGCCGAAGTAACCGGTCGCGTAGCCGGCGCCGCGCAGCCGCTCGGCAAAAGTCTCGACTTCGAGCGGCAGTTGCAGCGGCACGACGGGATCGACGAGTCGCGCGTAGGGTCGGCGGTGACCGGGGATGTGTTGCGTGATGCCGAATCGGGCTTGATCGCGCCCGCTTTGCAGGTTGGCCCGCGTGGGCGAGCAGACGGGTCCGGCGTAGAACTGGGTGAAGCGCAGGCCGTCCCGGGCGAGCCGGTCGAGATGCGGCGTTTCGTTGAAGGTGTTGCCGTAGCAGGCGAGATCGGCCCAGCCGAGGTCGTCCGCGAGGATGATCACCACGTTCGGACGGACCTCGGCGGCGCGGGCGAGCGCAGCGAACAGGAGTACGGCAAGCAGGAGCGCGGGGTTCTTCATCGCGGCGGGGTGGGGTGGGAGAGTTTTCTCGCCGGACCGATCGAGGGACACAAGCGGCGAGACGAGAATTTTCGAGGCGGACCGACGGGACAGAAGGAGCCGAAACGTGTCTCAACCTCCGCTTTCGCCCTTGCCCGCGGGCGGCTCCGACGGGACCGTGGCCATCGGTGATCGGCGATCGATTGCCCGTGACCAACCCCCACACCATGAACTCCGCGCCCCGGTTCGCCCTGTCCAGCCACCTCCGTTCGTTCTGCGCGCCCGTTGCGTTCGTCCTGCTGACGGCCGTTGCCCTGCCGGCGCAAACCGTACCGTCCGCTCCGGCCACGCCGGCGAAGACCGGAGACACGATCGAGCTCACGCCCTTCACCGTCAGCACGGATCGGGACGAAGGGTTTGCCGCCACCAGCGCGCTCGCCGGTGGGCGGCTGGCGACCGATCTGCGAGATACCCCCGCGGCCTATTCGGTCATCACGCGCGAATTCATCGATGCGTTGAATCTCACGGATCTGCAGAGCGCGGCGGAATGGTCGACGGGCTCGGACAGCATCCCGAACAACGGCGACGCGACGTTCTTCACGTTCTCAACCTACTATCAGACCCGCGGCGTCCGCGCCGGCACGCAGCAGCGCAATTTCTTTCCGCAATACGGAGATAACGATACGTTCGACATCGAGCGGATCGATTTCGGGCGCGGTCCCAACTCGATCCTCTTCGGCAACGGCACGCTCGGCGGAACCAGCTCCACCACCACCAAGCGCGCCCGCACCGACCGCGCGTTTCAAACGGTGCAGTTGAGCGCCGGGTCGTGGAGCACCTATCGGGCGACGTTCGACGTCAACCAACCGATCGGCCAGCGCGCCGCAATCCGCACCGCCGGCGTGTGGGGCGACGGCGACGGCTGGCGCGAGAAGGACTTCAACCGGCGCAAGGGCGCGTTCGCCACCACCACGTTCCGGCCGTGGCGCAACACCGAGATCCGACTCGAGGGCGAGTACCTCGAGATCCAGAAGCAAACCGGCATGACGACGCTGAACGATCGGCTCTCGGGTTGGGATGGCGCCCTCACCTACAACACCCCGACGGCGCTGGAAGACGTCATGTCGGTTGGCGACCAGTATCTGGCCCGCACGGGCATCACTTACACGCTGGTCAAGAGCTGGGGGCTCGCGCTCAGCCTCGGC
>JBEIHL010000261.1:0-5547 GCA_040381375.1 Opitutaceae bacterium | reverse complement strand
GCATCGAACACAATCCAAACAACCCCACACCAACCGCCATCCGCGCCTCCGTCGCCCCCATCCGGCGCCACGCCGCCACCAGGTACGCCATCAACCCGGCGATCACGGGAACATTCGAAAAGCTGACGACGAACTCCTCCCACATGACCGAGGGAAGCTTTGGAACCACTGGAAGGAAACTGGATTTTCAGGGGGATCGGATCCGGGAGGGGTTTGCAGCAGGAAGTCGCCCTCCGCGAGCAGATCATCAAGCTTCTTGCGGCGCGCAGGTTCTACGGGCTTGGCACGCCCATCGACCAACGGGCCGCTGCCTTGATCCTTGCACGGTCATGGGAGTCCGACACCAGGCGGTTCGATGTCGCCTTCGCCGTCTCCGAGTTGACGGACGCCGATCTTCTCGAGCTTTCGCGGGTGTGGGAGTCGAACTGGCGGTAGCCTGCGGCCGTCGCACTCACACGAACTTCGCGAACGGATGGAAGCGGAAGCGATTGCGGGGGTCGACCTGCTTCTTCGTCGCCTTGACCATAGCCGCCATCGCCTCGGTGCCGAAGATCACCGCGGCAACCGCGCTGCGATCCGGGTCGTCGGGCTGCGAGTGCGTGCCGCTCAGGTCGATCGAGAGCCCGCGCACCGCGCGGCCCTTGTCGACCACGCGCTTGGTGAGGTCCGCGATCGTCGCCCGCTCCTCGGCCGACTTTCCCTTCGCGTCGTAGATCGTGATCAGGTCGAGGAAGAAGGCGTGGCGGCAGTTCCCCGTCGGCAGCTTCGTGCCCGACATCGCCGCGCCGCCGAGCGCGCGAATCTCGACGATCGACATCGCGGCCTCGTCGAGCGGCGCCTCGGCGACCACGGTGTCGCACACGAACGCGAGGGTCGCGTCGTCGGGCATGCCGTGCGTGCCCATCGCGTGGTACATCGACACGAGCGGGTCGCCCTTCTGCCCCGCGATCACGGGCCACAGCGCCGCCGCGGTCTCGTACCACGAGGTCCAGTGCCCCTGGGCCACCACGGGCAGCTTCATCTCCGCCGCGAGATCCTCCCACGGCTGCACGAACTCGGCGATGTTGCCCTTGAAGCCGTCGTAGAACACAAAGGTCGCGACGAGCACCTTCGTGCCCGCGACCACAAGCTCCATCGACACGGTCTCGTCGGGCAGGATGCGCTCCTTCATCAGCTTGAGCGCGCGGTGCGAGTACGCCACCGCCTGCGCGCGCGTCTCGAATGCCATCACGCGCTGCTCGCCACCGCGGACCACGGTCTCAGGCGCGACCCGCAGCGTGACATCGACCACGACCGCGAGCGCGCTGCCCGCACCGAGCATCGCGGTGAAGAGCGGGTCGCCCAGCGTCAGCACGCGCACTTCGCCCGTCGCCATCACAACCGTCATGCGCGTCGCGCGCTGTCCGAGCAGCCCGAGCCGCCGCGAGAAGTAGCCACTCAGGCCGCCGTTCACGATGTAGCCGACCGCGCCCACGCCAGGGCCCGTGCCGACCGGCAGCGCGCCGTGCTTTGCCTTCACCGCCTCGACCAGTTCGCGGAAGAAGACGCCCGCTCCGACCGTGACCAGCATTCCCTCGCTGTCGCTCGAGAACTCGATCGACTTCAGGTGAATGAGGTCGAGGATGACCGCGTCGCCGCTGGCGTAGCCCGGCGCGTTGGCCGACTCGTGTCCGCCGCATACGCACGCGATCGGCGTCGCTTCGGGAAGCGACTTGATGACCACAGCGATCTCCTCGGCCGAGCGCGGTCGGTAGATCGCGCGCGCGCGCGTCGTCCGCGGGATCGCCTCGCCTGCCTTCGTCACGACCTTGTTGCCGCTGATCGCCCAGATGCGATCGGAGAACCACGCTGCGTTCGCTTCGACGGTCTCGACCTGCATGGCTGCGCTCCCAGTGGTTTGTGTTCCGAGGCTGCTCCGTCCAAGGAGCGTGTCACCGACGATGAGCGCGATTCCTCCGACCGCCGCGGTCTTCAGCACGGTTCGGCGGGTGATGTCCGCATCGCCAGTCACTTCATCGTCTCGCTGCATCGCTTGAGCCTCCCGAGGTTCACCGCACGATACCCGCGCGGAGCCTGTCGGTAGACTTTCCTGCATGAAGAGCAGCGCCGCGACCGTCAAGGAATATCTCGCCTCGCTTCCCGCAGACCGCCGCGCGGGCATCGAGGCGGTTCGGAAGGTGATTCTGAAGAACCTCGGCAAGGACTACGAGGAGTCGATGCTCTGGGGCATGATCGGCTACGCGGTGCCGCACCGCGTGTGGCCGCTCGGCTACCACTGCGACCCGAAGAAGCCGCTGATGATGGCCGCGCTCGCGAACCAGAAGGACAACATCACCGTCTACCTGATGAGCGTCTACAGCAGCAAGTCCGAACGCGCGTGGTTCGAGCAGGCGTGGGCGAAGACGGGCAAGCGGCTGAACATGGGCGGGAGCTGCGTCCGCTTCAAGAAGATCGAGGACGCCGCGCTCGATGTCATCGGCGAGGCGATCCGCCGGACGCCCGCGAAGCAGTATGTAGAGAGCTATGTGCAGACGCTCGCAAGCACGGGGCGTGGTCCGGATGGCAAGAAGATCGGCAAGAAGACAGCGAAATCGGCGAGCAAGAAAGTCGTGAAGAAGGCGGTCGCAAAGAAGGCGAGTAAGAAGGCGAGCAAGAAGGCAAGTAAGAAGAGAGGAAAGGAGACAGGCACGCGCTGACGCAGGGATATCGCCCCTTCCGCGCGCGCGCGGCGTGATTCGCGTACCCTCTGTCGGTGAACGATACTTTTACTGGAAGGAAACTGGATTTTCAGGGGGATCGGATCCGGGAGGGGTTTATTCGATCCGGCGGAGCTGAGGCGGGCGTTTGCGGGTGGGCTGAAAGCGTTTGTACTGTGCAATCCGTCCAATCCCTGCGGCCGCGTGTTTACGCGTGAAGAGTTGTTGCAGATCGCGGCGCTGGCGGAGGAATTCGATGTGTGGGTGATCACCGACGAGGTGTATGAGCACATCGTTTTCGACGGCCGGCAGCATGTGTATTTCGCGACGCTCCCGGGCATGGCAAAGCGCACGTTGATGTGTTCGTCGCTCTCGAAAACCTTTTCGATCACCGGTTGGCGGCTCGGCTATCTGCGCGCGGCGCCGGAGGTAATCGCGCAGGCGAGGAAGGTGCATGATTTTCTCACGGTGGGCGCGGCGGCGCCGTTGCAACATGCAGTGGTGACGGCGCTGAATTTCCCGGCGAGTTACTACGATGAGTTGACCGCGAAGTACGCCGAGTCGCGCGACGTGCTGCTCGGCTACCTCGACCAGACCGGGCTCAGCTACACACGGCCCGAGGGCGCCTATTTTGTGATGTTGGACATCTCGCCGTTCGGCTACGCGAGCGACGTGGAATTCGCGCACTGGATGACGAAGGAGATCGGGGTCGCGCCCGTGCCGGGCTCGAGTTTTTTCGCCCAAGGCGAGAACCGTTACGTGCGGCTGAATTTCGCGAAGAAACCCGCCACGCTGCACGCAGCCGGCGAGCGCTTGCTGAAGCTGAAGCGGTGAGGCGGTTGCGGGTCGACCGGAGACTGGCCGCGCCAAGGAGCATTGGAGTTACGGTTGGTCGGGATAAGTTGGCGCGTTTTGGGCGAAAGCGCGCTCGCGGCGAAGGGCGACAATGCCAGCGGATTCGTTCCAGATGAAGTAACTGGCCGGGTTCGGCTATGGCGAAAGGGCGAGGGCGGTCGGTGCGTCAGCCGGTGAGGGTGCGGCGCAGGGCGGAGGCTTCTTGGAGCAATTCACGGGCGGCCGCGATGGCCGTCGTGGGGGCGAGCGCGGGAGGCGGTGCGACGGTGTGGTCGTCGGGATCGCCAAGGCCGCTCGCGCGAAAGAGACGGAGGCGATCAAGGATCAGATCGCGAATTTCCGGGGCGTTTTCGACGCAGTGGAACTCGGCGGTGTGCAAGGAATCGTGATTCTCTTCATTGGGCTGGTGACCGCCACCGCCGGCGGTTTGGACGTGGACGTTGGCCAAGCCGAGGAGGCGCTGGAGGGGGCCTTGGGTGACGGTGACCTGTTGAAGATTGGCGAAGCTCATCGTGAGTTCCTGCACCTGCCAAATGCCGCTGCGGAGGCGGAGGCTGCGATCGGTGACGATGTACCAGCGCTGTTCGTAGTCGAGGCGGACGGCCGCATAGGTGATGAGGGCGACGAAGAAGAAACCCGACAACGCGATGATTTCGATCACGGTGATGACGCGAAACATCCACCACGGCGTGCGTTCGGCGATGTTCCTGAGGGCGAGGTCGACGGAGACCTTGGGCTCGCGTCGGGGTTTGCCGGACGACGACTTTTCCGGGGCGATCTTAGGTGTATTTTCGGGCGAAGGGGTGAGTGTCGCGGGCGCGCCCCGGTTGGCCGCGGGGGAGATTTCCTGGGCGAGTTGTTCGGCCCGGTGGAAAAACCAAAGTGAGAAAAGAATACCGGCGAGCGTGGCGAGTTGGGCGGCGGTCCAACCGGCGAGGCGCAGTTGGTAGAAGCGACGGCCGGCGCGAAAAATGCGGGTTGAGCCGGGGGCGCCGGCGGGCGGCTGAGGTTGAGCCGGGACGCGCAACCAGCCAAGGAGACGGGTGCGAAGCGGATCAAGCATCGGGCTGGGCCGGCGTGGTGCCGGCAAGGTGGGCGAGGGCGAGGCGGGTGGCGCGGAGTTCGGCGGTGACCTCACGCAGAGCAGCGGCAAGCTCGGCGTCCGAGCCGACAGCAGTCAAAACGGGTGGGGTCGAGGGCTGCTCCTTTACGCCCCGCATCTTGAAATAGAGAAAATCACGGACCGCTGCGAACTCCTTCAGACCTTCCAAGGTGAGCTCGGCGGAGGCGTTGCCGCTGGCGGTTTGGACCAGCACCTTGGCGAGGCCAAACCAACGCTCGACCAGATTCGAACGAAGATGGATGTCTTGGATGCGCGCGTAATTCACGATGATCTCGCGGCGAAACAAAATGCCCCAACTCATTGAAATTCCCTCGGCGGTGAACTTGTACCGCATCGTGTGATAGCGAAGCCAGTAAAACGGCAACGTGACGGGCAGGAGCGGCGGCACCGCGAGGCAGGTGACCCAATAGTAGGTCCAAAGGTTACGGTGAGGTCGCTCGAGGGCGAAGATGAGGGATTCGTCGCTGGACGGTTGCACCGGGGAGATGTGCGCCGCGAGGCACGCGGCGGCAAGCGTGGCGTGGGCTGTCTTGGCTCCATCGGGCGCGCAAAACCCGCGTTAATTGCAGGGCTTGCGCTGGGTGGCCCGGTGTTTTGGCCTCGACGTAACTTGCTTCCGTGCGGCGCTTAAACTCCTTCGCCCCTTTCAGATTTTCCGTAATCGACCCTCCGTTCGCTTGGCTTCAAGGAATCGTGGCCGAGAGATCGTCGCGAGGATTGGACGAATGGGGAGTCGCCGCAACGCTCATGCTTTCCTTGGCCGGAATCGTACTTTGGATTTACCCCCAGATTCCGTCGCGCCCCCGCACCGATCCCGCCATTACTGGAAGGAAACTGGATTTTCAGGGGGATCGGATCCGGGAGGGGTTTATT
>JBEIHL010000260.1:0-5571 GCA_040381375.1 Opitutaceae bacterium | reverse complement strand
GTACCACGGGAGTGGCGGCGACGGCCCGGAGCATCGGATTCGCCGCTCGCAAGGCTTCGAGACGGCGGCGGCCGGCGGCGACCTGAGACTGGGGCAGGGTTTCCAGCAGCACCTGCAGCGCCCGTCCGCCCGATCCGCCCTCCGCCGCGAGCGTGAGCCAGACGAACGCCTCGGCGGGATCCTTTGGCGTCTGCAGGCCCTCGGCGAACGCAAGCCCGAGTTGATACTGGGCGTTGGTGTTGCCGCCCTCCGCTTTCGCGCGCAGCGTGGTGAGGTCGGTGCGGCTGGTTTGGTCGGCCGCCGGGGTCGCTGCACCCGGGTCGGCGGCGGTCAGGCACAGCGGAAGGATCGTGGCGGCGGCGAGCGCGAAACGGGCGAACATCATGCGAGAAGGTGGAAGAGTGTAAGCTGGAACCGCGGCGACACAATCCGCGAAACCGGGCGGCCCGTGGAGGTGGCCGGGGTGGAGTCGCAGGCGCAGCGTGGGCGGCACGGACTTCGACCCGACCGGACCCAAAGGGTTTCGGCGGATGCGGGCGGCTTGACCGGGGGCGGTCGTTTGGGAACAAACACCTCGCCTCAGCGCGCTGGTCCGTTGAGGCGAATCACCTCCGCGCTCGTCCCTTTGCCCCATGAATGCCTCTCTTCGCTCGTTCCACGCGTCGGCCCGATTCCTCTGCGGGTGTTGGGTTGCGGTTGCCACGGCGTCGGCGGCGGAGCTTTTCGACGGCCGAACCCTTGCCGGCTGGGAGGGCGATTCGAAGTGGTGGCGCGTGCAGGATGGCGCGCTGACCGGAGGATCGCTCACGGAGAAGGTGCCGCGGAATTTCTTCCTCGCGACGACGCGATCGTTTCAAAACTTCGAAGTGACGCTGAAGCTGAAGCTCACCGGCGTGCCCAACACCGGCATGATCAACAGCGGCGTGCAGATCCGCAGCCTGCGGGTGCCGAACAACACCGAGATGAGCGGCTACCAGGTCGATGCCGGCGACGGCTGGTGGGGCAAGATGTACGACGAGTCGCGGCGCAACAAGGTGATCGCCGAGGCCGCGAACCTGCCAGCGGTCAATGCGGCGGTGAAGAAGGACGACTGGAACGAATTCCGCATTCGCGCGGAAGGGGCCCGCATCCGTTCGTGGATCAACGGCGTCCCCGCACTCGATTATACCGAGGTGGAGCCGAACATCGCGCAGGATGGCCGGATCGCCATTCAGATTCACAGCGGCGGCATGGCCCTCGTGCAGGTAAAGGACGTGCGCATCGAAGAACTACCGCCGACCCCCGGCGCCCCGACTTGGCAGCAGGTCGGCCTGCCGAAAGCGCGCGAGCCGAAGCAGAAATCGGCCCCGAAAAAGACGCCCGCCCCTTGATCGTCTCGGCGAATCGCGCCGGCGGGCCGCCGCGGCCGGCGACGCGTTCCCGGGCGTTGAAACTTCCCGGGTCAGGGGCCGTCCCTACCCACGGCGGACGCTACCCATCGGGTGAAACCTTGCGGGGAGCGCGCTGTCGCATTCAGTGCCCATTCCATGAAAACCGCGATTCTCCTCAGCTTGGCCTCGTTGGCATTGGTTCCCGCCCGGGCGCAGGTGTTGCGACCCGAAGCCGTCAACGGCGCGGTGCTGGGCGGAGTCGCGGGCGCGGTTATCGGCCACAACAGCGGCGACTTGCGTCACAATGGCTGGAAGGGTGCCGCCATCGGCGCTGGAGCCGGATTGATTCTCGGCCAAATCGTCGGGGACGCGAACGCCGCGGCGACCGACGTTCGAGTGCCGCGGGGCGGCGGCTATGTTTACCGCGACCGCCCCGAGGTTTACGTCGGAGTCAGGACGGGTTCGGGCGCTCGGTATCGGAGCTCTGGGTACGGCTACCGGCCCATTCATCACCCGCGGGTCTACGCCGGGCGAGACTACCCCGGCTACGGATACGGGTGGGGGCCGGCGAGCTACGAGTACCGGTCGGTTCCCGCGTACAATTATTACCCCGGCTATGGTGAGGCGTATCCGTACTACTCTTACCCTTCCGGTAGCGCGGCGTCGGCCGGCTTGCTGCTGGGTTCCCTGGCGGGCGGCGTCATCGGTCACAACAGCGGAGACTTTCGTCACAACGGCTGGCGCGGTGCCGCTTGGGGAGCTGGCATCGGCTGGCTCCTCGGCTCCGTCGTCGATTCTCAGCGGCGGGCCCCGGTGTACACCCAGGCTCCGGTCGTGATCGAGCAGGCTCCGGCGTTTCAAGTGGCGGCGCCACCCGCGGCCCCGGCCCAACCGCAGCAGGTGACCATCATCAACAACTACTACAACGCGCCGACGCCGATGAGTTCGGCGAACGGGTTGTTCGGGCGCTGAACGCGAACCTCCCCCCGCGTCCGCCTGCAGACGGCCCCGCCACTTTCGCTGAATATCGGCGATCCGGAGCACGTCTGGAAGGCGATCATTTTTCTCCTTTGCCACTATGAATCACATGTCTCGTTTCCTGACCGCCAGTCTGGTTGCGGCCGCCGGGCTTCTCGCCGGTTGTGCCACCTCCGCCGGAGTGCAGAATCCCTCGGGGGTTCCGGTGACCGAGATGCGCCCGGATGAGCGCGGCTTCGTTGCCGGCACCGGCGTCGAGTCGCAGGACATGGTGGCCGTCACGGACAAGATGGCCCGCAGCATCCTGGCGATTCCGCAGATCGCGCGGGCGCAGGTCCCGCCCAGTGTCGTGCTCGAACCCGTGGTCAACAACACGCGCTTCCCGCTCAACAAGGACATCTTCCTGACGCGCATCCGCACCCAGCTCAATTCGAAGGCGATGGGGCAGGTGAGCTTTCTTGACCGCGAGATGATGAAGACCCTGGAACGCGAACGGGAGCTCAAGCGCTCCGGCCAGGTGACGGCGAGTGCCGATCCCAACGTGGTCGAGTTTGGCGGCGCGGATTATTTTCTCACCGGCAAGCTCGATGGCATGACCACCCGCACGACGGCGGGCACGAGCGATTACGTGATGTACAGCTTTCGGCTGACCGACGCCCGGACGAGTCGCATCGTCTGGGAGGATGTCGCAGAAATCAAGAAGCAGGGGCTCGAGGACGCCGCATACCGGTGAGCGGGTGGCGTTCGGGGCCCGGGTGGCGGATGCGACCCGGACTCGGCCGGGTGCGGGCGCAGGCGACCGCGCTCCCAGGGAGACGCATGATGAAAACAGGAGGCCAGATTCTCGCGGTGCTGGCGGCGGGGCTGCTCGCGGGGTGCGTCGCGCCTCCGGCCGCGCGGCTGTCCGAGGCCGACCGCCGGGTGCCCGCGGCGCCCGAACGCGACCGCGTGCTGCACGATTACCGCGAAGCGGCCTTGGCCCTCCGCGCGGGCGACGACGCTGCCGCGAAGGCCCGGCTCGATGACGCGATCGCGCGTATCGGCGGAATTATTACCAATGACGGCGAGGCGGCGCGGGCCCGCGGTCTCTTCGCGGCCGAGCGCACCAAGCCGTTCATCGGCGAGCCGTACGAGCGGGTGATGGCGTACTATTACCGCGGAATCCTGTACTGGCGCGACGGAGAGCTGGACAACGCCCGCGCGTGCTTCCGTTCGGGCCAGGTCATCGACAGCCAGCCGGGACCCGAGAGCTACGGCGCGGATTACGTCCTGCTCGATTACCTGGATGGCCTCGCCTCCGCGAAGCTCCAGGCGGACGGCAGCGACGCCTTCGCCCGCGCCCAGGCGCACGCCGGCGAGCGGCTTTCCCTGGCACCGTACCACCCGGCGGCCAATGTGCTCGTGTTCGCCGAATTCGGCTACGGCCCGCGCAAGGTGGCGGCGGGACAATACGGCGAGATGCTGCGGTTCCACGTCGAGGACTCGCCGACCCGGTCGGCGCGGCTGGTGCTGGAAAACGGACGCCGGATCGTGCCTCTGCCGGTGTACGACGATCTCGGATACCAGGCCACCACGCGCGGCGGCCGGGTGATGGACCACATCCTCGGTAATAAGGCCCAGTTCAAGGCCGGGGCCGACATGGTCGGCGACGTCGCGCTGACCGGCGCGGTGATCGCCAATGACCAGGCCCGCCGGCGGGATCGGCGCGGCAAGGATGACGACGATGCGGAGCGTACGGCAGTCGGGCTGGGCATTCTCGGCGTGCTGAGCAAGGTCGCCGCCGCGGCGACCCAGACGGAGGCCGACACCCGCCAGTGGAACAACCTGCCCCAGCGGCTGAGTTTTGCCGCGCTGAAGCTCCCGCCCGGCGAGCATTCCGGCCGGATCGAATTTCTTGATCGCGATGGCAACGTGCTGGAGCAGCGCACCCAGCGCGTCAGCTTCACGGTTGCTCCATCCGGGCGCGACACCGTCGTGTTTTTGAGCGAACTTAAGCGCTGACCCGCAGTCTCACCGCATCGCGTCCCACCGACCTATGACCACCAAGCATGTTGCCCTGCTCGTTTCCGCCGCCGTCCTGTCCCTGGGGGCCGGTTGCGTCACCGAACCCGGGCCCCACGCGCCGCTCGATACCACGAAGTTCACGCTCGAGAACACCGACCGCTTCGTGCTGCTCGACAAGCCCGCGCAATATTCCGTGACCTGTACCGGCCTGCAGGAGCGCCCGCTGGCCGATGGCCGCCTCGAGGTGACGGCCAACGTCAAGAACCGTGAGGCCCGCCGGATTCAGATTCAGATTAACTGCGTGTTCAAGGATGACCAGGGATTCTCCACCGGCGACGAGACCCCGTGGCAGACCCTCATCCTGTCGGAGAACGCCACCGAAGCCGTGCGTTTCACCGCCATGAACACGCAGGCCAGGAAATACACCGTCCGCGTCCGGCAGGCGCGATAACCGGCAACACCCCGCGCCATGAAACGACTCCCGCTGCTCGCCCCGTTGCTCCTTGCGCTTCCGCCCGGGTTGTTCGCCCAGGCCACGACTACGCCGCCGCCATCGCCGCCGCCGGTGGTTCAAGCCCTGCCGCGCACCTCGAACGCGGTGCCGCAGCCCGGTTTGCCGGGTTCCGGCCAGCGCGTGTATGGACCATCTGGAGACACGCTCATCGCCCGGCAGACCGCCGAGGGCATCCTCGAGGGCTTCCGTCGCACGTACCAGACCGATGGCGCGCCACGGGTCGTGATCTACGTGAATCGCGCGCTGGTCGACACCGTGTCCGGGCTCAAACTCGCCGACCGCGTCGAGCAGTTCGAGAAAGGCGAAGGGGCGCTGAAGACCTCCGGCACCAACACCTACAAGCAGAAGGACGCAGCGGTCGCCACGCTGGCGGATCAACAGACCGTGCGCGAGATCGAGCGCCTTTTTGGCCGCGCCTTCCGGCACGCCGGCGCCCAGCTCGCCGACCAGCAGGTGGCCGCGTCGCTGCTCCCGGAGGAAGCCGGGGCGCATCTCGTGGGCGATCGTGCGGCGAAGGACCGGAAGGCGCTCGCCGACATCGCGGACATCGCGATCGAGGTACTCATCTCCAGCCGCAGTATCACGGTGCCGGAAGTCTCCGGCGAAACGACGTATCCGGTGCCCGACATTCAGGCGACGGCGATTCGCCTGAAGGATGCGGCGATCGTGGGCCAGGCGGCCGCGAGCGACATCATCGGCAAGGGC
>JBEIHL010000259.1:0-5602 GCA_040381375.1 Opitutaceae bacterium | reverse complement strand
GATGCGGACGAGGGCGTCCGCGCTCCCAGGGGGGACATTCCCCTGAATTTTCAGGAATGTTCATTTTGACTCGGCATTCCGGCCGAGGAGCGTTCGCGCACCTTAACCCCCGTTCGATGACCTCCTTCCTGCGTTCGATCCCTTCCGTCGTTCATCCTGCCGACGCCTCGCCGGGCGAGATCACGGCCGCCCGTGAACTCGCGGGCCAAGCGGCGCCGAACTGCACCGTGGCTGCGACACCCGATCTCGCCTCAGCCGCGAGCGGCGTCCGCGTGGCCATCGCCACCCAGGATCGGCTGAAGTCCTTCCGCCTGCCGTCGGCAGCCGCCGAAAAATCCGCCTGGATCTGGCTGCGCATCGACGAAAGTGGAAACGGTGAAATCCTCGCCACGCACGGCGCGTTCCTGTTCTCCGCCGTCCGCCTGCTGGCGTCGCATGGCGTCGGCCTCAGTTCGCTGACCCGCGAGAAGCTCGCCGCCGGCCTGCTGCTGCCTGCGACCTTCGGGTGGAATCGCCCGCACTGGGATGCCTGTTACACCGGCTATTGGCGCAGCGCCCGCGGCTTCGACCCTGAACACTACGCGGCCGCGCTGGCCGAGGCCGGGTTCACCCATATCGAGGTCAACGGCCTCCAGGTGCACATGCCGCACGAGGACCTCGTCGCCTGGGAGTACTATCCGCAGTTCTACACCTACGCGCCGGGCTTTAACCATTTTGTGGATACGCCGCTGACCCGCGGGCTCTGGCCGGCGCTCTACCTCGACGCCAACCTCGAGCACTTGAAGAAGCTCGCCGACTACGGCCGCCGGTATGGGTTGAAGCCGGGGGTGTGCATGTTCGAGCCGCGCACGATGCCCGAGCGGTTTTTCGAGAAGTATCGCTCGCTGCGCGGCGCGCGGGTCGATCACCCCTTCCGCTCCCGTCTCCCCCGGTACACGATGGCGCAAGATCACCCGATCGTGCAGCGCCACTACCGCGAAGCACTGCAAAAACTCATCCGCGCGGTACCGGACCTGAGCTACATGTCGGTGTGGGCCAACGACAGCGGCGCCGGCTTCGAACACACCGCCTCGCTCTACGTCGGCCGCAACGGCGGCCCGTACATGATCCGCGAGTGGCGCAATCACGACAAGGTGGCCGAGGCCGCCGGGCAAAGCATCGTGCGCTACCTGCGCAACCTCCAAAACGCGGCGGCCGAGCTGAATCCGGCGTTCGACATCATCCTGCGGATCGAATCGTTCAAGGTGGAGCACGACCACATCAAGGCCGGCATGGGGTCGCACGTCACCTGGGAGGCGCCCTCGCTGCTCGTGCGCGGTTACTCCCTGCCGTATCCGCATCCCAAGTACCCGGAAAACATGGGCGTCGCCGGCAGCATCTTCCATACGAATCTCGATCCGGCCGAGAAGAAGATCATGGACGAGTCCCGCGCCCAGGGCGTCGATCCGGTGCTGCAATACTCCGCGTGCGCCGTGTGGAACCAGGAGCCGCTGCTCGGGCTGCCCTTCCCCCGTTTCATCCACGCCAAGCTGCTCGCGGCGCACGACGCCGGCATCGGCCGCGTCAGCGCCCTCGGCGGCCTGGCGCACACCGCCGCGACGCCCTACTGGCCCAATCCGGTGGCGATCCAGGCCGCGCAGTTTCTGCCCGATGAGCCGATCGACGCCGTGCTCCACGCCTACGCCGCGCGCATCGCCGGCAAGCCGCACGCCGACGCACTCGTCGAGGCATGGCGCGCGTGCGAGGACGCACTCATCTGGCAGCCGCTCGTGCCGCTCTATTGCGCCTTCGGCTTCTGCTGGCAGCGGACCTGGGACCGGCCGTTCGTGCCGGACATCGAGGCCGTGCCCGCGGCCGACCGCGAGTACTACGAGCGTCACGGCTGCTTCCAGCACAACAACCCCGGTTTGAACGATCTCGGCAAAGACGTGCTCTTCGACCTGATTACCCGCGAGTCGGGCGCCAAGATGGCCTCCGACATGGATCGCGAGCTGCTGCCCCGCCTACGGCAAATGATCCTGGGCCTCGACGCCCGCCTCGCTGGCATCGCCAGCGGCGATCCGGCGCACGCGGTCTTCATCGACCTGCGTGATCGCGTGCGTGGCTACCTGCACTGGGCCACGGCGCTGCGCGGTGTCTGCGCCTGGTGCGAGAACGTCTACGGCTACCTCGCTGCCAAGGAATCCGGCGACGCCACGACCCGCGATCTTTGCTTCAAGAAGCTTCAAGCCGCAATCGACCTCGATCTCGAGAACACGCGCGGTCTGATCGAGCTCATCGAAACGACGTCGACGGAATTCATCGCGGTCTCAGGCGTGGCCGAGAGCACCTTCCTGTATGGCGAGAACCTTGTCGATCACCTGCGCACGCGGATCCGGCTGACGGAGCAGTACCGTCATCACCCGCCCCGCATCGACCGGAACATCTACTGGCGGCCCGTGCCGGGAACGCAGTGGCCCGAGGGCTGGGTGAGCGCCTGAGGTGGAGCGGCCTGTCCCAAGGCTGCTCGTCGGGCAGAGATGTGACCGCTCTCCCCGTTTCTCACTGCAAGCAGCCTGGGGACAGGCTGCTCCACCCCGATTTCAGAACTCCATCCGCGCCGCGAAGCGGACGCTGCGGCCCTCGCCCCACGCGCCCGTCGCCAGCGCGAAAGAGCGGAAGTAGTCCTTATCGGTCACGTTGTTGATATTGAAACTAAGGTCGACGCGGCGCTCCATGAGCTTCATGCGGTAGCCGAACATCAGGCTCCACAGCGTGTATCCAGAACTCCACAACTCCTCGGCCACCCCGTCGAGATTGAGGTCGAAGTTGCCCTGATAGGATTTATCGCGGAATTGCACGCCCCCACCCACCGACAGGTTCTTGAGCGGTCCGGAGTCGAACCGGTACATCGTCACGAGATTGGAGCGCAGCTTCGTGAAACCCGGGAGCGGCGTCCCATCGGGGACAGTGGAGAGGAACGCATCCGTATCGGGCGTCGCGATATTCCGCGCCCGCGCCTCCGCCTGGAAGGCCCGCAACTGCGGATAGCGATCCGAGGTCGCGAGGTCGTTCTTCGAAAAATTCCAGGTGAGGCGCCATTTCTTCGTGAGATTGGCCACCGTCTCGAATTCCAGCCCGGTCGACTTGGTCGTCTGCAAATCGCCACCGGTCGTATCGATGGCCGCGCCGAAAATCGGACCGAGCTCGGTCTGCCGGACGTTGGCTGGGATGGCCGGGTTGGCCGCGTTCTTGGTCGCGTTGGTTATGAAGTAGGTCCAGTTGGACTCGAGCCGGCCGCCAAGGAAGGACCAACGCAGGCCAAACTCCTGGCCGTCGCCCATGAGCGGTCCCCGCAACTGCGCCGGGGTGAGTTGGGCGCCGCCCACGCCTGACGACAGCGAGACGCTTTCGGCGTAGTTGAAGTAGGCGCCGACGAACTTCGTGGCATGCAGCACCGCGCCGTAGTTGTAGGAGTCCTCCGTGATTCGGGTCCGGACAAAGCTCAGCGGGGTGTCCAGTTTGTAGGTCTCGCCGGTCACCGAGTTGTAGAAATCGCGGCTCGGATCCTGATTGAACGAACTGCGGCGCCAGCCGACAAGGGTGTGCAGGCGGCCGCCAAAGTAGGATCCATCGGCGCCGATGCCGTAGGCGGGTGTTCGATACAGTCGGCTCGAGAGCCGGCCGGTCGTGCCGTCGGCCGTCTGGTCGCGTCGCATTTGCGACTGCCCCGCGATCGGTCCGCTCCGGGTCAACGCGGTCCGGTCACCATCCTTCAGGTAGAAGCGCCGGTAGAAATAGTTCTGGGTCAGGACGGTGTTGTTCGCCGTATAGGCAGCGAGCGTGCTGGCCGAGCTGAGTGTGCCCTTGAAGTTGCCGCTGGCCGGATCGACGAACTCCGCGTACCGGAAGTCCCCCGGTTCGGCGTCGTGGTACACGGCGCTGGCAACGATCTTCTGCGAGTTGTACGGTAGCTTCAGTTCATAAACCGCCGTGATGCGCGCATTGTGCACGGGCTGCCGGCCGTTGTTCCGGCGACTGTAGTATTCGGTGTAGAGTTCGTTGAAATACGGATTCGCGAGACCGCTGGGCAATGTCGCGTTCGTATCGCGATACACCGCACCGGCCGAGCTGCCGACGCGTTCCGTGTTCCACTTTTCGATGTCGAAATAGGTGAAGCTGGCCTGAACGTTGAAGACTTCGGACACCTTCTGGTCGACGTGAAAACCGAAGGTGAATTCCTCGCTGTCCTGGACGGTGTCAGGTCCGAGGAAATTGAATTCCCGCGGCATGATGCCCTCGTCGCGTAGCACGATGCCCGTGCCGGTGGAACGTCGGCGGGCGGTCGAGTCGTACGTGATGCCCAGCGCTGGAACATAGGTTCGCCCGCCCGTGGTGGCCGTGAGCGCCGTCGTCACCCCGGTGCGTGCGGTGGTCGAGAACTGATCCGCCAGCATGTTGCTGCCCATGACGCCCCACCTGTTTCCGGTACTCGACGTCGGTATTGACGATCGTATTCCGGAACGGCCGCCAGTTGGCCGTAAGGTAGTAACCCTGCATGTCGCGGCCCGCGAAATTCTGCGGTCTGCCCTCCGTCGTATATACAAGCGCCGTCCGCAGGGCCAGATTCTTGCCCAGGCGGCGATTCACGTCGAGTTCGCCCCGGTGCAATTCGTTCGAGCCGAGAATGAGGTTGAACTTCTGAAAGTCCCGGAAGCCCGCCTGCTTCGTGAGCTGGTTGGCGAGCCCGCCCGCGGTTCCCTCGCCGTAGAGGAACGCCTGCGGACCGCGCAACAGTTCCACGCGCTCGATGTTATAGCTGTCGGTGGCGCCGCCATACCATGTCACTCCGTTGCGCAGGCGGAGGTTGGCGGTGATGCCGCGGAAGACGAAACTTTCGTTCGCGTTCTCCGAGTTCGTATCGATCTCACCCGTGACGCTGAAGTACATCGCGTCGGCCAGCTTCGTGGCGATCAGGTCGTCGAGAAATTCGCGGTTCAACACCGAGATGGAGTTCGGCGTGTCGCGCAGCTCGGCGAGCGTGCGCGAACCGGAGATCGTCTGCGAGGAGCGGTAGCCCTCGTCCATGTCGGAACTCACCTGGAAGATCGAAAGCACCACCGGATCCGGGGCCCCGGAAGCGGGACGCGTGGCTTCGGCCGCGTGAAGGGAAACAAGGCAGAGCGCCAGGGCTCCGGTCAGCAAACGGAAGATCGTGCGGGTGGCTTGGTGGTTCATGGTCGGTTAGAGGCTCGGCGGAACGGAGTCGGAACGGATACCCCGCGCGGTCAGGGCTGGAGCGGTTTCGCCTTGTAGTCCGGCCATTGGATCACGGCCTGCTCGTAGCGCGGATCCTGGACGTCCGGCCAAACCGGGGCGTCGGCGGCCACGCCGGCGGGGTATGAGATCAGGGCGGCCTTGAGCGCGGCGAGTCGCGCCGGCTCGCGCGCACTCAGCTCGGTCTTTTCCGCCGGGTCATTTTCGACGTGGTACAGTTCGAAGTCGGCCAGCGGGGCGCTCTTGATCGTGGCGACAATTTCAGCGGTGATGCCGCCGCCACGCGGACGCGGGCCCTCGATCCGAGCGAGAATTTTCCACGGGCCGTCGCGCAGGGCGACCTGCG
>JBEIHL010000258.1:0-5604 GCA_040381375.1 Opitutaceae bacterium | reverse complement strand
GTGTGCCCGCCCGATGGGGGCCGCCCCGCCCCCGCGGTCAAACTGTAAACCCGCCTTGGGGGGTGCGCGCCCGGCCCCGCCCTCTTGGTTGGGGCGGGGGCGGGGCACGCCCGCGCTCCCAGGAGGGATGAGTGCTTTTTGAATTGGCGTTCCGCTCCCCGACTATTCCCTTGCCGCCATGACCAGCACTCCTGCAGGCAGCCTCGAGATCGTCGCTCCAATGGGCCCGCGTTATGCGGAGATTCTCACGCCGGAAGCCTGCCGCTTTGTGGCCGACCTTTGCCGGCGTTTCGACGGCCGGCGACTCGAACTGCTGGCGCGCCGCGTCGAACGTCAGCGCGGAATCGATGCCGGCCAGTTGCCCGACTTCCTGCCCGAGACCGCCGCGATTCGTCACGGCGACTGGCAGGTGCCGCCGCCACCGTCCGACCTCGTCGACCGGCGCACCGAGATCACCGGTCCCGTCGACCGCAAGATGGCGATCAATGCCCTGAACTCCGGCGCCCAATGCTGGATGGCCGACCTGGAGGACGCCAACTCGCCGACCTGGGAGAACGTGATCGAAGGGCAGATCAATCTCCATGACGCGATTCGCCGCACCATCACGTACACCTCGCCGGAAGGAAAAAACTACGCGCTGAAACCGAAGACGGCGACCATCGTCGCCCGGCCCCGCGGCTGGCACTTGGAGGAGAAACACGTGAGGCTCGATGGCCGGCGGATTTCCGCGTCACTTTTCGACTGGGGCCTGCACTTCTTCCACAACGCTCGGGAACTCGTCGCCCGCGGCAGCGGCCCGTACTTTTACCTGCCGAAACTCGAAAGCCATCTCGAGGCCCGCCTGTGGAACGACGTGTTCCTTCACGCCCAAGCCGCGCTCGGTCTGCCGCGGGGCACGGTGCGCGCGACGGTGCTGATCGAGACGATCCTCGGCGCGTTTGAGGCTGAGGAAATCCTTTACGAGCTGCGCGAGCACGCGAGCGGACTCAACTGCGGGCGCTGGGACTACATCTTCAGTTGCGTGAAAAAACTCCGGAATCGTCCGGAGTACCTTTTCCCGGATCGCACGCTGATCACGATGACCGTGCCGTTCATGCGCGCGTATGCGCTGCACGTGATCAACGTCTGCCACCGCCACGGCGCCTACGCCATGGGCGGGATGGCCGCGCAGATTCCGATCAAGCAAGACCCGGCCGCCAACGACGCGGCGCTCGCCAAGGTGCGGGCGGACAAGGAACGCGAGGCGCGCGACGGCCACGACGGTACGTGGGTCGCACATCCCGGGCTCGTGCAGGCCGCGCTCGATGCGTTTGGCCGATACATGCCCGGCCCGAATCAACTGCACGTGCAGCACGATGTGGCGATCACCGCCGCTAAACTGCTCGAGCCGCTGCACGGGCCGATCACCGAAAAGGGCGTGCGGTGGAATCTGCACGTCGGCGTGCGCTACCTCGAAGCGTGGCTCGGCGGCTCGGGAGCCGAACCGATCCATCACCTGATGGAAGACCTCGCCACCTCCGAGATCTCCCGTTCCCAGCTCTGGCAGTGGCTGCGCTTTGGCGCCAAACTCGACGACGGCCGGCCCATCACCACGACCCTGTATGATGAGCTGCTGGCGGACGAGCTCCGCCAAATCCGCGCCGAGTACGGCGCCGACCGCTACGACACGGGGCACTTCAAGGACGCGGTGGAGTTGTTTATGCGCCTGTCGAAGAGCGAGGATTTCGCCGAATTCCTGTCGCTGCCGGCGTACGAGCTGCTACCGTAGCGCCGACCGCCGCCGACGTCGAGGATGCCCACGCTCGCTCACCTCAACACGCTCGATCGAACCGCCTTCACCGGCGCGCTCGGTCATCTGTTTGAACACTCGCCCTGGGTGGCGGAGGAAACCTGGCCACGCCGTCCGTTTGCGGACGCCGCTCACTTGCAAGCCGCGTTGTGCGCGGCGATGCGCGCCGCGCCGCGCGAACGGCAGCTCGCCCTGATCCGGGCGCATCCTGATCTCGCGGGCCGACTCGCGCAGCAGCGGGCGCTCACCGCGGAATCGAATCGCGAGCAGGCCAGCGCCGGACTCCATCGGCTCGGCGCGGAGGAACTCGCCGCCTTTCAGGCGCTCAACGACGCCTATCGCGCGCGCTTTGGGTTCCCGTTCATCATCTGCGCCCGCCTCAACGCCCGTGATACCATCCTCGCCGCGATGCGTACTCGTTCCGCCAACGCCCCCGAAACCGAGTTTCAAGCCGCCCTCGCCGAAATCGAGAAAATCGCGCAACTGCGATTGAATGACTTTCTGAAAGCCTGAGTTGCCCACGAAACCCACCAAAGGCGCGAGAATTCGCCGGAGCAATTTTCCGTGTGTTCTGTGTGTTCCGTGGGCAACCTTCCTCCATGCCGGCCAAGCTCAGCACCCATGTCCTCGATCAGACCCGCGGCGTTCCTGCCGCCGGCATGACGATCGAGCTGTGGCGCATGGACGGCACGCCTACGCGGTTGAAAACCGTCGTGACCAACGCAGACGGGCGCACCGATGCCCCCTTGCTCGCGGGCGACGCCGTCACGGCGGGCGACTTCCAACTCGTGTTTCGCGTCGGTGACTACTTCGCGGGTCGCGGAGTCGAGCCGACGTTCTTCGTGCACGCGGCGGTCTATTTTCGCATCCAGGATCCCACTGCCTCGTATCACGTCCCGCTGCTGGTGACGCCCTGGGCGTACAGCACCTACCGCGGTAGCTGAGCCATGGGACGCGCGGCAGCGAGAACCCTGGTGGCTTGGCTCGACGAGCTGGGCCGAATTAGCGACGAGCCTGACGGCCTCACCCGGACGTTTCTTTCGCCCGCCATGCGCCGGGCCAACGCGCAGGTCGCGCGCTGGATGACCGCCGCCGGTTTGGCCGTGCGCGAAGATCCGATGGGCAATCTCATCGGCCGCCTCGAAGGCCCGACCCCCGAAGCGAAAACGCTCTGGCTGGGTTCGCATCTGGACACCGTGCGCCGGGCGGGCCGGTTCGACGGTGCGCTCGGCGTGCTGACTCCCATCGCGGCGCTCGCGGAGCTGCGCCGCCGTCGCGTGGCGCTTCCTTTTGCCGTGGAGGTGCTCGGCTTCTCCGAGGAGGAGGGCGTGCGCTTTGCGAGCGGCTATCTCGGCAGCAAGGCGTTCACCGGGCAACTGTGCGCGGCCGATCTCGCCTTGCGCGACGCTGACGGCGTCACCGTTCGCGAAGCCGCCGCCAGGTGGAACGGCCTGTCCCCAGGCCGTTTTGCCCCGGAACGGGAACGGGTTTCCGCGCCAACCAAGCAGCCTGGGGACAGCCTGCGCCACCTCAATTCAAGGAGCCTCGATCCGTCGAAGCTGCTCGGATACGTCGAGGTGCACATCGAGCAGGGGCCGGTCCTCGAACGCGAGCGGCTGGCGGTGGGCGTCGTATCCGCGATCGCAGGACAGACCCGCGGCCGGATCGTTTTTTCCGGCCAGGCCGGGCACGCAGGTACAACGCCGATGGTGCTGCGGCGCGATGCGCTGACGGGCGCGGCCGAGTTCATCCGCTTCGTCGAATCGACGGCCCGGTTGCGCACCCCGCTCGTGGCCACCGTCGGCAGCCTCACGGTTGCTCCCGGCGCGCCCAACGTGATCCCGGGCGAGGTGAAGCTCTCGCTCGACGTTCGCCACCCGCGCGATGCCGCCCGCCGTTCCGCCCTGACGCACCTCCTCGCCGAGGCCCGTGCGATCGCGCGGCGCCGCGGACTGAAATTCACCTGGGAAAAAACCCAGGACGACGGCGCGGTCGCGTGCGACCCGGGGTTGTCCTCCCGGCTCGAAGCCAGCGTGCAGGCCGTGCAGTCGCGTTCGATCGCGCTGGTGAGCGGGGCGGGGCACGACGCCGTGGTCTTTTCGGAGGTGGCGCCGGTGGCCATGCTGTTTGTCCGGTGCCGCGCCGGACTGAGTCATCATCCCGACGAGTACGCCGCTCCGGCCGATGTCGGAGTCGCACTCGACGTGCTGGTGGATTTTCTGATGCGATTGAACCAGCCCTCGGCGGCGTCCCCGCAGCGCAGATCTTCCCGATGAGCAGCGAACTCGATCTTATTGTCCGCGGCGGCACCATTGTCACGCCTGACGGTCTCCAGCGCGCCGACCTGGCCGTGCAGGGCGAACGGATCGTGCGAATCGCGCCCGAAATTTCAGATCCGGCCGGGGCCGTGCTCGAGGCCGAAGGTTGTTACGTGCTGCCCGGCATCATCGACGCCCACGTGCATTTCAACGAGCCCGGTCGGACCGAGTGGGAGGGACTTGCCTCGGGCTCCGCCGCGCTCGCGGCCGGAGGCGGCACGACGTTCTTCGACATGCCGCTCAACTCGGAGCCGCCGGTCATCGATGCGGCGCGCCTCCGGGAGAAGCGCGCCCTGGCCGAGGAGAAGTCCTGCGTGGATTTTGCCCTCTGGGGCGGGTTGATCCCGGGTAACCTCGACCAGCTTGCTTCGCTGCGGGATGCCGGCGTGGTGGGTTTCAAGGCTTTCATGTCGGAGAGCGGCATCGCGAGCTTTCCGCGGGCGAACGCCACCGTCCTCCGGGAGGGAATGAAACGCGCGGCGAAACTCGGTCTGCCGGTCGCGGTACATGCGGAAGACGAAACGCTCGCGGCGCGGTTCACCGCCGCCGAGCAGGCGGCCGGGCGCCACGACGCCGCGGCCTGGCTCGCGTCGCGCCCGGTGGAGGTCGAGCTGGAGGCAATTCGCGTCGCGCTCGAACTGGCGGGAGAAACCGGTTGCTCGCTCCACATCGTGCACGTGAGCAGTCCGGAGGGCGTCGCGCTCGTCGAGGAGGCCCGCGACCGCCGCGTCGACGTCACGGCCGAGACCTGTCCGCACTATCTGTTGTTGAACGACCAGGATGTAGCGGAAATCGGCGCCCTCGCGAAGTGCGCCCCGCCGATTCGCGACGAGAAGCGCCGGAAGGCATTGTGGCGCGACTTGCGGGCGGGGCGTATCCACACCGTGGGTTCGGATCACTCGCCGGCGCCCGCGTCGCTCAAGACCTCGAATGATTTCTTTGCCCTTTGGGGCGGAATCAGCGGCGTGCAGCACGGGGCCGCGCTGCTCTTTTCGGCGTGCGCCGCGACGCTCGAGCAGGATCTGCCCCGGCTTTCCGCGGTACTCGCGCGCAATGTGGCGCGACGTTTCCGGCTGGGCGGCCGAAAGGGCCTCCTGGCTGAGCACTGGGACGCGGATTTTTGCGTGATCCAGCCGGGCCGGTCGCGGACGATCGAGGCCGGAGACCTCTGGACGCGACACCAGATCAGCCCGTATGTCGGGCGGAGGAGCCGGGTGCGAGTGACCGACACTTACGTGCGCGGTCACGCCGTGTACGCGCAGGGTCGGCTCGTGAATCTGCCGCCGCCGGGACGTTTTCTGCGGCCGGAGCGCTGATGCCGGCATGGGAAAACTCGTTTACAGGAGGGCGCAGAGCGCGCAGAGATCTATCCAGAGGGTGGGTGGGGCACATCCGTCCTCGGCGCTCTCCGCGTCTTCCTGTGCAAACCGCCTTGCGGCGGGACTCCTTCCTCTTCTTCGGTGACGTGAATCCATGAGCTCTCCCTACGGCCAGACC
>JBEIHL010000257.1:0-5618 GCA_040381375.1 Opitutaceae bacterium | reverse complement strand
GCTTCAATTCGCGGCCGAGCTTGCGGTGGTCGCGGAGCTTCGCCTGTTCGAGCTGGGTGAGGTAGTTCGCCAGCTCGTCCTTCGAGGCGAACGCGGTGCCGTAGATGCGCTGGAGCTGTTTGTTCTTCTCGTCGCCGCGGTGATAGGCGCCGGCGATGGAGAGCAGCTTGAACGCCTTCAGCTTCGACGTGTAGCGCACGTGCGTGCCGGCGCAGAGGTCGATGAACTCGCCGTTCTGGTAGAATGAAATTTTCTCGTCCGCGGGGATGTCCGCGAGCCGCCCGAGCTTGTAGCGCTCCTGGCGCATCTGCTGGATGATCGCGACGGCTTCGTCGCGGGAAACCTCCTTGCGCAGGAACGGCTGGTTCTCCTCCGCGATCTTCTTCATCTCGGCCTCGAGCTTCGCGAGGTCGTCGGTCGTGAGCTTATGCTCCAGGTCGACGTCGTAGTAGAAGCCGGTGTCCGTCGGTGGACCGATGTCGAGTTTGGCGTCGGGGAAGACGCGGAGCAGGGCGGTCGCCAGCACGTGCGAGCACGAGTGGCGGAGTTCTTCGAGCGGAGTCATCGGCATACTGCAAAAAAGGGTGAGGTGGGACTTGAACGCAATAGGGAGCGACCTACTAGTTTCGGCATGCGCGCTTCACTTGATAGAATATTGGGCCGGCCAGTCGAGTTTCCGGTTGAAGTCACGCTGAGGAGTGGTGAGCGGCATCTGTTGCCGCATCCGGACCACGTGCACGTGCATCCCAACACCCGGGATCTCATTCTCTACCCCGATGAAGGCCCGTTTTCTCTGGTCCTGAATCCCGACCAGATTACGTCGATTCGCTGCGTGCGCGCCGGATCTTGAGCGAAACTTCATTTTTTAGCCGGCTCCAGTGAGTAGCCGTCCTTCCGGTCGAGCATCGACCAGCCGGCGGCGGTGAGTTCCTTGCGCAGGGCGTCGGCGGCGGCGAAATCCTTCGCCAGCTTTGCGGCCCAGCGTTTTTCGGCGAGGGCCTTGATATCGGCTGGCGCTTCGGCTTTCGGAGCAATGGGGGCGTCGAGTTTCAGGCCTAACGCGAACATCGCCCGGTCGAACGCGGCGAGGCTGATCCCGGCGGGGCCGCGATTCACGATCGTGAAAAGTGCGCCGAGGGCACCCGGGGTGTTCAAGTCGTCGCCGAGTGCGGCGTGTACGGCGGCAAACGCATTCTCGTCGCCGCCGGTTGGGGCCAGCGCGGCGCGAAACGCTCGCAGCGTCCCGAGCGCCTTCTCCGCCGCGTGCAGCGAATCGAGGGTGAAGTTGAGTTGTTTCCGCGGGTGCCCCGAGAGCAGCGCGTACCGCAGCGCCATCGGCGTGAAACCCTTCGCCCGCAGGTCGTCGAGCGTGTAGAGGTTCCCGAGCGATTTGCTCATCTTCTTGCCGTCCACGAGCAGGTGTTCGCTGTGGTACCAGTGCTGGGCGAACGGCACGCCGTTGCAGCATTCGCTCTGGGCAATTTCGTTCTCGTGGTGCGGGAAGAGCAGGTCGACGCCCCCGGTGTGCAGGTCGATCGTTTCGCCGAGGTGTTTCTTGCTCATCGCGCTGCACTCGATGTGCCAGCCGGGCCGGCCGCGGCCCCACGGGCTGTCCCAGGCGTTGTCGCCGTCGTCGGCCTTGTGCGCCTTCCAGAGTGCGAAGTCGCTGACGTCCTCCTTCTCATCGGCGTCCGCGGCGTGCACCTTGGCCGAGAGCGCGCTGCCGAGCTGCAGTTCGCGCTCCTTCACGCGCGAGAGGCGGCCGTATTCATGAAACGAGGACACCTTGAAGTACACCGAGCCGTCGGGCGCGCGGTAGGCGTTGCCCTTGCGCATCAGCACATCGATCATGTCGACCTGCTCGCGGATGTGGCCGGTGGCGGTCGGCTCGACGTGCGGCGGCAGGCAGTTGAGCGCGGCGCAGTCGGTGTGAAATTTATCGGTCCACTGTTGGGTGACCGCGGCCAGCGGCCGGCCCTCCTCCCGGGCGCGGCGGATGGTCTTGTCGTCGACGTCGGTGAGGTTGCGCACGTGCTTCACCTTGTCCGCGCCGAACTCGAGCTCGAGCAGCCGGCGAATCACGTCGTTCACGACGAAGGTCCGGAAATTGCCGATGTGCGCCGGAGCGTAGACCGTCGGGCCGCAGTTGTAAAAGCGGTAGGTGCCGTCGGCGTGCGAGGGCTGGAGGGCGCGCAGCTCGCGGGACAGCGAGTCGAAGAGTCGGATGGCCATGTAGCGTCGTGAAAGGGGAAAACGCTAACAGGTTTCCGGCCGGAGCGGAACGGGTTTTTTCGGCGGGTTCGGCAAGCTTGGCATGAGGCCGGAAGGTGCGCGGTGGCGGATACGTCGTCCGGGGCAGGGCTTGAAATTGATGACTATTATATCTGACCGGCCCCCGGCAGAGTGCCGCCTTTGGGATTGATCCCAACTCGCCTGCACCTTGCATGTGACTGCTCTTTCCCTGCCTTCTTCCCGCTTCCTGCCCCAGGAGCCGCGGGAAAGGCCCAACCCCTGATTCCATGTTCACGTACCTCGTCCGTTTGTTGGTCATTACCCTGCTCGGCCTGGCTGCCGTCGCCAGCCGGGCCTCGGCCCAGGAAACCCTGGCCGGCAACGTCGTCAACGACGCCACCGGTCGTGCGCTCGAAGGCGCCCGGGTCGCCCTTCAAGGCACGCAACGCGAGACGATCACCGATCGCCAGGGAGCCTTCCGGTTCGACAATCTGGCGCCGGGGCCCGTGACGCTCCTCGTGTCGTATGCAGGCCTCGACCCCGCCAACGTGCCGGTGACCGTGGCGGCGGGCCAGCCGACCCAGCGCGAGGTCCGGCTCTCGTCGCAGATCTACGCCATGACCAAGTTCGTCGTCGCCGGTGAGCGCGAGGGGAACGCCCAAGCTGTCACGCTCCAGCGGCTGTCGGACGGCGTGAAGAACGTCGTCTCCACCGAAGCCTTCGGCAACCTGGCCCAGAATCCGGCGGATCTCCTCGTCCGGCTGCCGGGCATCGAGGGCGACACGGTGGATGGCACGATCCGCTACGTCCGCATCCGCGGGCTCAATCAGAATCTCACGACGATCACGATGGATGGCAATCGGCTGGCCGACGCGGCGTCCGCCGGCGCGACGCGCGAATATCAGTTTCAGACGGTGAGCGCCGACACCGTGGAACGCATGGAAGTGGTGAAGTCGCCGACGCCGGACATGGACGGTGATTCGATTGGCGGGGCGGTAAACATGGTTTCGAAGACCGGGTTCGACACCAAGGGGCGCATGCTCCGCATCTCCGCGGGCTTGACCTACCGGCCGTACGACGAGCGCATGACCGGCCTGCCCTACAACTACGCCGTGTCCTACTCGGAGGTGTTTGGCGGCAAGCTCGCCGTATCGGTCAACTTCGGACAACGGAAACTGTTCACTCCGCAAGACACCGTGGCCCAGACCAGCCAGGCGCTTGCGAACGGCGTGACGGGCCCGACCTACACGAACCAGGTGCAGTACACGGACGAACGTCTCTTCACTTCGCGCTGGGGCGGCGGGGCGCGGCTGGACTACAAGCTGAGCGAGGCCACACGGTTCTACGTCAGCTCGACCGTCAACCGGCTCACCGACCACGACACGGACCGCATCGCCAATTTCACGACCCCGCAGACGATCGCCACGCTGGATGCGGCAGGCAATCCGACCGGCACCGGCGGCATCCTGCCCGGCTACACCAACGAGTTCACGACCGTCCGGGCCGTGCCCAACAGCGTGCTCAACGTTTCGGCCGACAATGCCTACAAGGACGCGGAGACGCTGTACCACCAGCTCGGTGGTGTCCATAAGTTGAATACGCTCGAGGTGGACTGGAATCTCTACAAGTCGGACTCGAAGACCAATTACTCCGGCCAGCGGAACTTCCAGTTCACGGCGCGCGGCATCGGCTTCACGGTCGACCAGCGCAAGCGCAGCGACATGCCGATCGTCACGCAGGTGGCGGGCCCGAGCATCACGGAGCTTTCCAGCTACAACGAGAACCGCTACCGCATCGACCGCCGCGCGGGTTGGGACGGCTACACCGGGGCGTCGCTCAATGCGAAGAAGAGTTTCACGCTGCCCGTGCCCGCTTACCTCAAGGCCGGCCTGCGCGTGCGCGAGCAGGATCGCGTGCTCGAGGCCACGCAGTGGAGCGGAACCTACGTCGGTCCGGACGGCGTGATGGGTCTCAACGCGGCGACCGGCCGAAACGACGACAACCTCGCGCAATTCGGAATCCTGGAGCGGGGGCGGCTCCACACCGATGAGGTCGCCTTCCCCAACGTGCCGATCTCGGCGTTTCCGGGGCACTCGAACAAGCTGGTCGACACCGCGCTCGAGACGACGCCGAACCTCTTTGCGCGTGAGCTGGCGGCCAATCTCCAGACTCAGTTGACGGGCGACCAGAGTTTCAAGGAGCGGATCGAGGCGGCTTACCTCATGGGGAACGTGCAGATCGGCCGCCTTTCCATCCTCGGCGGCTTGCGGGTGGAGCGCACGAAGACCGAGGGCGAGGGGGCGCTGCAGGCGATCACCCCCGAGGAGCGCGCGCGGCGGGCGGCGTTTGTCGGTCCGCTGAACGACGCGGAAATCACGCGGCGCACCCTGGCCGAGTACAGCGGGCGGCAGGTGCGCCGAGGCGACTACCAAAACGTGCTCCCGGGCGTGCATTTCAAGTATTCCCCGATGCAACGGCTGATCCTCCGGCTGAGCTACGCGACCAACGTCGGGCGTCCCGGCATCGGCCAACTCATCCCGCGCACGAACGTGAACTTCGACAATCAGACGATCTCGTCCAGCAACCCGAGCCTCAAGCCGCAGACCGCCGACAACTTCGACTTCTCGGCGGAGTACTATTTCGAACCGGCAGGCGTCGTTTCGGTCGGCTTGTTCCAGAAGAACATCAAGAACTTCATCTTCACTTCCGGCGGCGTGTCCGTGCCGGCGGGAGCGGACAACGGCTTCGGCGGTGACTATGCCGGGTATTCGCTCACCACCCAGTACAATGGCGGCGCGGCCAAGGTCCGCGGCATCGAGCTCAACTACAGCCAGCAGTTCACGTTTCTGCCCGGCTGGTTGAGTGGGTTCGCCGCGTACGGCAATTTCACCCGCATGGAAACCGAAGGGAACTATGGCAATGGCAACGCCATCGCGGTCGCTCCCAACCCCAAGGGCAAGGTGGCGGGCTTTAATCCGCAGACATCGAACGTCGGCCTGTCGTACATCAAGGACCGGATCACGGTTCGTCTGCAGTTCAATAACCGCGGTCGCTATCTCACGACGTACAACGCCGTCGAATCCCAGCTCGTGTATCGAATCCGCCGTGAAACGCTCGACCTGAAGACGATGTATCAGTTGTCCCGCCGCTTCAGCGTGTACCTCGACGTGAACAATGTTCTCGGAGAGTTCGAAACCGGCAATGACCGCGGCTCCCGGCCTTCCCAGCGTCGTGTGCTCACTCCCGGGTTCTTCGCCGGCGTGAACGCGCGCCTATGAGCGACGGGTGCGAGTTTCAGGTGGAGCAGCCGGGCCCCAGGCGGGGTTTGGTGGGGTAGGGGCCCCCGTCCAAACAAACCGCCAGGGGACAGGCTGCTCCACCGAGGC
>JBEIHL010000256.1:0-5645 GCA_040381375.1 Opitutaceae bacterium | reverse complement strand
TGGACCCAGATAGACAGAACCTGCCGGTCATCTGTGTGATCTGTGAAATCTGTGGTTTAGTATTTCTGTCTCTTGAGAGTCTAAATCGGAAGGGAGATTGGTATAAGAATCCTGTAATGCTCGTCCGGGGCGCGTCCGGCGTCCGCCGCAACCGCCCGTTCGCCACCCGCACCACGGGCGATCAGATGAAGCCGACCGGCTCGAATTTTCCCTTCAATATGTCCGCCGACGGACACGCCAGCCAGCGATCGAGCACGGTCGCGTAGACGTTACGGAAGTCCGTGCTGAACTGAAGGTCCTGATTCTTCTGCAATTGGAGCGATGGCGCGGTGCCATGGAGCCCGCCTTTGACCTTCGAACCCAGGACAAACAAGGGCGCGGCGGTGCCGTGATCCGTGCCCCGACTCTGGTTCTCGTTGGGCCGGCGGCCGAACTCCGAGAAGGTCATGGTCGTGACCTGGTCCTGCAGTTTCTTGTGCTCAAGGTCCTTCTGGAACGCGGCCAGGCCATCGGAGAGCTGGGTCATCAGGTTGGCGTGTTGGGCCAACTGGTTGGTGTGCGTGTCGAACCCGCCGAGGGTCACAAAGTAGACGCGGGTCGGCATCCGGGCCGAAATCAGCGCCGCCACGTTGCGGAGCGAGGCGGCGAACGGCGATCCGGGATACGGCGAGCCGGGCCGATACTCGCTCAGGACGCGTTGGACCTTCTTCTCGGTGACGAGGGTGTCCATAAACGTCTGCTTCAGGAATCCCGCGGTGTCGTTGGTGCCAGCCGGGGCGGGTGCCTTGCTGAGAATCGTCTCGAGCAGGCGGCGCGTCTCCTCGTTATCGCGGCGGCTGCCGCTCCCTGGTACCAGGCCAAAGGTCGGATGAGGCTTGGCGCCTTGGAACGATTGCGGCACGCCGTTCGTGATGTGCACGGCCAGCGGGTCGTGGCTATCGGTCGGCAGACCGGCGCACGCATTGTCGAGGAAGCGTCCGACCCAGCCGGAGGTGGCGAACTCGTCGCTCGCGCTCGCGGTTTCCCAGATTTCCGTCGAGCGGAAGTGACTGCGATTGGGATTCGGGTAGCCGACGTTCTGAACGATCGCGAGCTTGCCCTCGCCATACAACCGGTGGAGTCCGGTCATCGCCGGATGCAGCCCGGTCGTGTCGCTCGTCGCGAGAACCTTGTCCTTGGTGATGCCTATCGTCGGCCGCAGCCGGTAGTACTCGGCATCCGCAAAGGGAATCAGGGTGTTGAGACCGTCATTGCCGCCGGCGAGTTGGACAATGACCAGGATGCTGCGGTCCTGCTCCGGCGCCGGGGTCGCCGCCAGGGTGGACTGAACGAGGAATTGCGGGGCGTACTGGCTGAAGGCGAGCAAGCCGATGCCCTTGCTCGAAAGGCCCAGGAATTCACGGCGTGTGGTGGGCAGGGCGGAAGTGCGGGAGTCCATGTTGCGAAGGTTCAGCAAAGTTGATACTCGGGGGACTGCATGACGGTGACCGCGGCCCGACGCAGCCGGCGCAGTCGTTGGCGCGGGTCGGTCGGACCTGTGGCTATGAACTGCTGCAGGCTCTCACGGACGTCGGTCGCGCCCGCGCCCGGCAGCAGATCATCGACGAGCCGACCGGCGGCGGCCGATGGGGCCAACTGGGCGAGTGGTTCGAGGTCCGGATCGGTCACGGTGAAATGCTGGATGCCGTTGGAGCGGGCGGCCACCAACTCGACCTGTTCGTCTGCGTTGAGCGTGTTCTCGTCGATCGCGTTGAACAGCGATTCCACGAATTGCCGGCGCGCGGTGAGCGTGGCCGAGTTGATCCACTGCCGGCCGCCAACCCAGCCGCGCACATTGGGTGGGTAAAAGAGGGCCTGGCCCATTTGACGCAGCGGCGTGAGCGTGAGCCGCGGAATCGGGGCGACGTCGAGCCCCAGGTCCTGGAGCAAGCCGAGATAGAACTGAATCGGACTCTTGATGACATTGCCGCGAAACTCCGGAGCGAAGAACAGGCGGCTCGAGAAGAATTGCCGCACGAGGGACCGGAGCTCGAAACCCCCGGCTCGCCAGAGTTCACCCAGCGCGGCGAGATGCTCGGCCGGTAGCGCGGAGTCGCTCAGGTAGGTGCGCGCCATCTCCCGCGGAAGAAACGTCGCCGCCGCCGCCTGCCGGTAGGCGAGGTCGATCACGTCGTCGCCGGTAAATTTCCCCTTCTGTCCAAACAGGGTCTTTTCCCGCAAGTCCTGCTGACGAGGGTCGAGGCGGAAGCCGCCTTCCGGTCGCGTCCGGTAGCCGGTAAATGCGCGCGCCGCCTCCTTGATGTCGGCCTCGGTGTAGTTGCCCTCTCCGAGGACAAAAAGCTCGAAGAGCTCGCGGGCGAAATTCTCGTTGGGCGCGCGGAGCTGGCTCTGGGCGAGGTCGAGATAAATGACCATCGCGGGCGAACGGGAAACCGCTTTCGCGAGCGCCGGCGCCGGACCGAAGCCGTTTTGCGCCAGGATATCGAAGTGCTGATAGACGACGCCAGCGTTGCGCACCTTGTCGGCCGCGATCACGTAGACGTCGCTCAGAAACAGGACCCACTTGGCGACGGCGGAGTGGGTGGGAACGGACGCGAACTGGAGCCACTTGATGCTCAGTTCCTGGATCGCGATGCGGCTGCGCTCCTGCAACTCCCGCTGGCCACGCAAGCGTTCGTCCCCGGTCTTACCCTGGAGGGACTGCTGGACGTTGAGGGCGGTTTCCTCAAAGCGCGCCACCAGCCTGGGCTTTTCCAGGCGCGGCAGGGCGGCAGGAAACAGACGATCGAGCGTCGCGGACAATCCTTCCTGTGTCGCGCGAGTCACATCCTCGGTCCGGGCCGTCCAGCCCGCCCGGCGCAAGAGGTGGCGGGCGGCATCGATCGTCCACTCGGCGGCCGGCAGCGGCTGCCAAGCTTCCTGCGGCGAGAGTGAAAGTCTCATGGGCGGAGTGACGAAGCCGGGACGGTCGGGTTTCACGAACGACGTCGTCTCAGAAATTCAGTGGGCCGAAAGCGGCCCGCAACGGACGTCCACGCTCCTTCTTTGACCCACCGTCGGTGCTTTCAGGCAGTTGGCGCCCGATGGATCTGCGGCGTCCAAGTCACGTAGTGGGGTTCCTCGTGCAGAAACGCGTCCGGAGCGTCGGTCGTGCGCAAAAGGTCGACGTCCCAGACCTTGGGCAACAACTCGGCGAGCGAGTAGGGGACGCGCGTGACGCCGGGCGGCAGCGTTGACCAGTGGCGGAAATGTTCGGGCATGACACACTCGCCGGAGAGTTCACCGGTCGGAATGCGGCGCAGGCCGCGACCGATCGCGTAGTGATGCCACGATTCGCGCCGAGCATCGGCGATGACGCCCACTTCCGGCCGGCCGAGCGCGTGAGCCACCACGGCCAGGCTTGCGTAGGTAAACACCGGGCGGGCGCGCAACACGTTCCACGTGCGCACGGCCATGGCCGCGGTGCGGATGCCGAGGACGGAGCCGGGGCCGTCGCAGAATATAAACGCGGACACCGACATTGGATCCACGCCGAGGTGCTTGACCCCTTCAAACACCGCTACGCCGGACTCATCCGGGCTGGCATACCAGGACGCCGGTCTCTCGGGCGCCAGCAAACCGACCTGCACCTGCGCGGAGGCCGCATCGATGACGAGCGCGGGAAACAGCGAACTGAGCTGACGGAAGCTTGGCATCGTCGCTCGACCAAACGCCCCGGTTCCTCCTCCTGCAAGCGTGCAGAATCAATCATTGACCGGTACCCCTCGCGGCCTACCGTGGCCGATTCTTCGACACCGAACCCAGTCCGAAACTTCCGCTGTGAACGTCCAACTGAATAACGTCTCCGCCACCCGCAAGAGCCTCGTCGTCACGCTCGATTCGAGCGAGGTCGACGCCGAGCACCAGGCCGTCGTCGGCGAAATCGCCAAGATCGCCCGCATTCCGGGCTTCCGCCCCGGCAAGGCGCCAGCGGCGATGGTGGCCAAGCGTTTCGGCAAGGAAATCACGGAGGACTTCAAGCAGAAGGTCATCGCCAAGGCGTACCGTTCCGCGCTCGAGCAGGAGAAGCTCGACGTACTGAACGTGGTCGACGTCAAGGAGGGCGCCATCGCCGCGGGCACGCCGGCCAGCGTCACGATTACGCTCGATGTGCGTCCGGAGTTCGAGCTCCCCGACTACTCCAACCTCGCCACCGAGATCACGTCGACGGAACCCGCCGACGCCGAGGTGGAGAACGTGATTCAGGGCCTGCGCACCGAGCGGGCCGACTTCAAGCCGGCGGACCGTCCGTCGCAGAAGGGCGATTACGTGAAACTGGCGTACGAAGGCACCGTTGACGGCAAGCCGATCACGGAGCTCGCCCCGGACAAGCAGCTTTACGGCAAAGTCCCGCAGACTTGGGAGGAAGTGGAGGGAGCCAATGAAGGCGTCATTCCCGGTCTCGGCCAGCAGATCGGTGGCCTGAAGGCGGGCGAAAAGAAGGTCTTGACGATCGCCTTCCCGGCGGGCTTCGCGGCGGTGCCTGATTTGGCGGGCAAGTCTGCCCTTTATGCGGTCGAGATTCAGGAGGTCCGTGAACGCGTGCTGCCTCCCCTGGACGAAGAGTTCTTCAAGTCCCAGCAGGTGGACGATCTGGCCGGGCTGCAGGCCAAGGTGCGTAACAATCTGAAAATGCAGAAGGATTATCAGAACCGTTCCGCCCAGCGCCGTCAGGTGACGGAGCAGCTCGCGTCCCGGATCGAGTTCCCGGTGCCGGACTCACTCGTCGATGCCGAGACGCAGGGCGTCCTCCGGCAGTTCATCGAAGAGAACATGCGTCGCGGCGTACCGCAGGAGCAGTTCGAGAAGGACAAGAAGGAACTCTACGAAGGTGCCCGCAAGGCGGCCACCGGCCGGGTGAAGCTCCAGCTACTCCTCGCGAAGATCGCGGAAAAGGAAAAGATCGAGGTCACCAACGATGACCTGAACAATTATCTCTATCGTGAAGCGATGCGCGCCGGTCAGAAGCCGGACAAGCTCGCGAAGACCCTCGCGGCCGACCGCGAGCAGCTCCGCTCGGTGCAGCAGTCGATCATTTTCGACAAGGCGGTTGATTTCCTCGTGTCCCGGGCTAAGGTGACGACGGTCGAGCCAAAGGCCTGATCGGTCCAACCTTCTTCCACCACGTGAGCTATTACGTTCCCATCGTCCTTGAAAACACCGGCCGCGGCGAGCGGTCGATGGACATCTACTCGCGACTGCTCAAAGACCGCATCATCTTCATCGGAACGCCGATCGACGACATGGTCGCGAACCTGGTGATCGCCCAATTGCTGTTTCTGCAGATGGAGGACTCGAAGAAGGATATTCATCTCTACATCAACTCCCCGGGCGGAGTGGTGACGGGTGGGATGGCGATCTACGACACGATGAACTTCCTGCAGTGCGACATCGTGACGTACTGCGTGGGAATGGCCGCCAGCATGAGCACCGTGCTCCTGGCCGCTGGCACGAAGGGCAAGCGTTTCGCGCTCCCGAACAGCCGGGTGATGATCCATCAACCGAGCGGCGGCGCGGGGGGGCAGGCGACCGACATCGCGATCGCGGCGCGAGAAATCCTCCGCTGGCGCAAGACGCTCAACGAGGCGATCTCCCGCCACACCGGC
>JBEIHL010000255.1:0-5646 GCA_040381375.1 Opitutaceae bacterium | reverse complement strand
GGGGGGGTGGGTGGTTTTCGCGGCGGGCGCGGGGCGGCCCCGGGCGGCGGGTCTAACCCGGGGGGGCGGGGTCCGGCCGCGCTCCCGGGGAAGACTTTATCCGCGCACAAATGGCTTGCGCGCGTCGTGACGCGCTGGCGCGGTGGAGGGCGCATGGTTGCGTTACCCCTCGCGTTGGTTCTCGGTCCTTTGACCGTCCTGTTTATCAGTGTCGTCTTCATCATCGCAGCCATCGCCTGGCTGCGACTGCACGCGTTCTTCGCGCTGATCTTTGCGGCGATGTTCGTCGGGCTGCTGACTGTCGCGGGGCAAACCGGGGATGGCCGCTTCATCAAGACGATCGAGTCCGTGATGGTGGAGTTCGGCAAATCAGCCGGCACGATCGGATTCACCATCGCAATCGCATCGGTGATCGGTGTGGCGCTGATGGAGAGCGGCGCCGCGGACAAAATCATCCGCCGGTTCATCGCGGTGCTGGGGGAAAAGCGCGCGGCGCTCGCGCTGCTGGCGTGCGGCTTCGTTTTGGCGATCCCGGTGTTCTTCGACACGGTGTTTTTCCTGCTCGTGCCGCTCGCCCGCGCCCTGAGCCTGCGCACGGGCAAGAACTACATGCTGTATGTGCTCGCGATCTGCGCGGGTGGCGTGATCACGCACAGCACCGTGCCGCCGACACCCGGCCCTCTCGTGGTGGCGGAGACGCTCAAACTCGATCTCGGTCTGACGATCGTCGGTGGCATCCTCTTCGGATTGATTCCAGCGCTCGTCGGATTGGGGTTTGCGCGTTGGATCAACGTCCGTTTGCCGATCCCGGTGCGCGAAACCTCCGGCTCCTCGCTCGCTTCGCTTCAGGAAGTTTCGTCCCGGCGTGAGGAGGATCTCCCCGGTTTTTGGGCGGCCATCGCCCCCGTGCTGCTGCCGGTGGTGCTCATTTCCGTGGCCTCGACGATGGGGACGATGCGATCGGCGATCTCGCCCGGGGTGGCGCAGATGATCGACTTCTTCGGCAACAAGAACATCGCCCTCCTGATCGGCGCGGTCATCGCGCTCGCCGTCTACGCGCGGCAGAAAAAGATCGGCATCCGCCAGCTCGGCGACGGGCTGGGACCGCCGCTCGAGGTGGCCGGAGTGATCATTTTGATCACGGCGGCGGGCGGCGCTTATGGAGCGATGATTCGGAATGCCGGGGTCGGCGATTCCGTGCGTGCGCTCGCGGGCGACAACGCGGTGAACTACGTCCTGCTCGCGTGGGTTCTGGCCGCGGTGATCCGCGTGGCGCAGGGTTCCGCGACGGTGGCAATGATCACGTCGGCCTCGATCATGCTCTCAATTGCGGGTCCGGGCGGCTTCGGCGTGCACCCGATCTATGTCTTTTTCGCCATCGGTTATGGCGCGACGTTTCTGTCCTGGATGAACGACAGCGGCTTCTGGGTGATCAGCCGGCTCGGCGGTCTCACGGAAGGGGAGACTCTGCGCAGTTGGACCGTGTTGCTCACGATCATCTCGATCGTGGGCCTGATCCAGGCGCTGATCTTCGCGGCGCTCTGGCCGAATTTGTGGTTCTGAGGAAAGGCTGGCAAACCACGAAACACACTAAACACACGAAAGGGATCGGCCGCTTTCGTGTATTTCGTGTGTTTCGTGGTTAACCCCTTGCTCAATACGTCGCGCGGCCGCCGGAGATGTCGAACACCGCGCCCGTGGTGAACGAGCACTCGTCGGAGCAGAGCCAGGCGACGAGCGCCGCGACTTCGTCCACGCCGCCAGCCCGGCCGAGCGGGATTTTCGAAAGCATGTAGGCGACGTGCTCCGCCGAGCACTGCTTCAGGATGTCGGTCTCGATGACCGCCGGCGTGATGCAGTTCACGCGGATGCCGGTGGTCGCGAGTTCCTTTCCGAGCGACTTGGTCAGGCCGATCACGCCCGCCTTCGCCGCGCTGTAGTGCGAGGCGTTGGGATTGCCTTCCTTGCCGGCGATCGAGGCGATGTTGACGATCCGCCCGGCGTTCCGCGCCAGCATCACGGGCACGATCGCGCGGCAGCAGAGGAACACGGCGAAGAGATCGAGCTCCATCACCGCGCGCCATTCGGCGGCGGTGCAGTCCCAGAGTTTCTTCGAGACCCCGGCGATCCCGGCGTTGTTCACGAGCAGGTCGATCGGGCCGAAACGCGCGCGCGTCGCCTCCGTGGCAGCGGCGACCTGGGCCTCGTTGGTCACGTCGACCGTGCAGGTGTGGACGCGCGCTGGGTCGTTCAACGAGCGGGCCGCGGCGTCAAGGGCGCCGGCGTCGGCGTCCCACAGGCTGCAGCGCCCGCCGGAGAGCAGGATGCGTTTCGCGATGGCGAAACCGATGCCGCGGGCGCCGCCGGTGATGACCGCGGTTTTCGCCTCCAGATCGATGTGGTTCACTTGATTTCGCGGATCTTGATGTTCCGGTACCAGCAGTCGTCCTGATGGTAGGTGAGCATGATGTGGCCGACGATCTTGTCGCCGAAGCCGGGCTCGTTCTTGAACTTGCTGTCCAGGATACCGGCCTTCACGGCGTCGCTGCCCATTTCAAAGCTGAGCACGTTCCGGCCGTTGAGCCAGTGTTCGACCTTCTTGCCGCGCACCACGATCTTCGACTCGTTCCATTCCCCCGGCTTGCGCAGCGGTTTGTCGGCCGCGGGCGGGAGCACCTCGTAGAACGATGCGGTCTGGCGATCCGGTCCGAGTTTGCCGTCGGGGTGGCCGACGTCGTCGATCATCTGATACTCGGGCCCGGGCGACTTCGGTCGCGCCTCCGTGACGAAGTACTTCACGCCATTGTTGCCTGTCGGCAGGAGCTTCCATTCCCAGGCGAGCTCGAAGTCGTTGAATTGTTTTTCCGTGATGATGTTGTCGCCCTTGACCTTCGACTGGCAGTGCAGCGTGCCGTCGACGACGGTCCAGCCATTGATGGCTGCGCCCTTCTTGTTGTAGACGCGCCAGCCGTTCGTGGTCTTGCCGTCGAAGAGCAGCGTCCAGCCGGCGGACTTTTCGGCGGCGGTGAGCTGGTTGGGAGCGGCAGGAGCGGCGGGTGCTAGGGCGGGGCCGGCGACAATCGCGATACAGGCGAGGAACGGGCGGGGATTCATGGGAAAACCTTCATGAAGGAAGCGGGAGCGTTTGGAAAGCCCGGACGCGCACCTGGTGCGGCCACCGCGCCTGACTTGGCTCCAGTCGAACGAACCACACAAAACGGCTTGTTCGGCTTGCCACGCCGACCTATCCAGCCTGCTTCTCTTTCCGATGTCCGCTCACGTCGTTGTTCGCGATCTGCGCAAGTCCTACGCCGGGGTGGAGGCTGTCCGCGGGGTCAGCTTCAACATCGAGGCCGGCGAAATCTTCGGCCTGCTCGGCCCCAACGGTGCCGGCAAGACGACGACGGTGGAATGCCTGATCGGCCTGCGCGAACCCGATGCGGGCGAGCTCGAGGTCTGCGGTTTCGACGCCCGGCGCCATCCGCGCGAGGTGAAACAGATGATCGGGGTCGCCCTCCAAAGCACGTCGCTGCAGGACAAGATCACGCCGCGCGAGGCGCTGCGGTTGTTCGGATCATTTTATCGCGAGCGCGTGCCCCCCGGCGAACTGCTCGAGCGCTTTGCGCTCACGGAAAAGGCCGACGCCCGTTTCGAAACGCTCTCCGGCGGTCAGCGGCAGCGCCTGGCGATCGCGCTCGCGTTCGTGAACCGGCCGAAGCTCGTCCTGCTCGACGAACCGACGACCGGCCTCGACCCGCAGTCGCGGCGTGAACTGCACGCGGCCATCGCGCAGATGAAGCACGACGGCTACACCGTGTTGTTCACCACGCACTACCTCGACGAGGCGGAGCACCTCTGCGACCGGGTGGCGATCATCGACCGCGGCCGGATCGTCGGCGAGGGCGCGCCCCGCGACCTCATCGCGCAGTCCAAAGGACGGCAGTCGGTGACCCTCTTAACGTCCCGCGCGGTCGAACTCGCGCAGCTTTCGGCGCTGCCAGGGGCGGTCGAGGTGGTCGCGACGGATGCATCGTCCGCCGCGTTCCAGTTTCAAACGGTCGATGCCAACGCCTCCGTCGCGGCCCTGATGCGGTTGCTGAATGAGACGCGCGTGGAGCTGGTCGATCTGCAGGTGCGCAAGGCGTCGCTCGAGGATGTTTTCCTGCGCCTGACCAGTCGGCACGAGGAGGTGGCCGCGTGAGCGCTCTCACCGAGCACCTGCGGCTGACGCTCCGGCTGCACTTCCGCAACAAGATGGCGCTGCTTTACGGCTATCTGTTTCCGCTGATCTTCCTCGTGGCGTTCTGGGTGCTCTACCGGCACGAGAAGGTGCCGCTGCTCCGGCACATGGGCGAACTGCTCACCGTGGCCGTGCTCGGCGGCGCGTGCTTCGGATTGCCGACGACGTTGGTAAGCGAGCGCGAACGCGGGGTGTGGCGACGCTACCGGCTCACCCCGGTGCCGACCTGGGCGATCGTGACGAGCACGGTGCTGGCGCGCTACGTCATTGTGCTGACGGCCGGCCTGCTGCAACTCGGACTCGCGCTGGCGATCGGCATGACGATGCCCGCACACCCGTTCGATCTGTGGGTGGCGTTCACCTTCGTGTCCTTTGCGTTCATCGGGCTGGGTCTCGTGATTGCGACCCTGGCGGACACCGTCCCCGCCGTGCAGGCGCTCGGGCAGTGCATCTTTCTCCCGATGCTGATCATCGGCGGCGTCGCCGTGCAGCTCGCCAGCCTGCCGCTCTGGGCGCAGCACGTCTCGGCCTATTTTCCCGGCCGCTATGCTGTCGAGGCGCTGCAGGCGTGCGTCACGGGTCGCGGAATTCCGGGCGCGCGGTTCAGTTTGCTCGCGCTGGGACTCGTCGGGTTCGCCGGCTGTCTGGCCGGGGCAAAGTTGTTTCGCTGGGACGCGCAGCAGAAATTCGCCTCGCGCACCGGCAAGCTCTGGCTCGTGCCTGCGCTCGCGGCCTGGGTCGCCGTCGGCCTGCTGGCGGACTGGCGCGGCCGCATCGCGGTGCCGGTCGACAAGGAAATTCCGGCCGCTCCGGTACGCCCCGCGGCACCTCGGCCCGGTCCGGCGCCCGCGGTGGTTCCGCCACCGGGTCCAACGACGGTGCCACCGCCGGCCACGCCGGTTCCGTCAACGCCACCGCCGGTCGCCGTGACTCCGCCGCCGCGCACCCTCGCTCCGCCGCCGCCGCCCCCGCCGTGGGCGAAGCTGACGAAGGCGGACACGGACGGAATCGATTTCCAGGTGCCGCCGGATCATGGCATCGTCGCACCCTTTGCCCCGCCCGACGAGTTGCCGGAGGATTTCATGAAGGATCAGGTCGAAGGGGTGCGGCAGAAGATTGCCACCTGGCCGCCCGGCGCCGAAGGCGACGAACTGCGGTGTATCCGCAATCTCCTCTACATCGCCGCGGTGCCCGACGCGATCCAGCTTCCGGTCGAGCGCTACATGCCGCGCGTGGTGTACGAACACCTGCTCGACACCTATCCCCGGGAGACGCTCGTGAAGGTGCTGACATACATCGTGCTGAACCCGGAAGCCGGCATGGTCATCGACGACATCTCCGATCTCGGCGTCGAGGGCGCCGCCGGCGACCCGCTGCTCGTCCGCGAGCGGGCCTATCTGTACGCG
>JBEIHL010000254.1:0-5651 GCA_040381375.1 Opitutaceae bacterium | reverse complement strand
CGTAGATCTCCACCAGCGCCACACCCTCGGCGCCTTCGGGCGCCGCGACCGTCGCGGTGTAGGCGCCGGGGGGCAGCGTCACGAGCATCGCCGCATCCGTCGCTACGGCCGACAACGCGAACGCGCCCGAGCCGCGGGCCGCCGCCCGGATGTCCGCGGCGTTGGGCGCGAGCGCCCAGCGGGGCTTCGTCAGCCAGGTCTCGCCGTCGCGCACCAGGGTCAGCCGCGGGCCGCGCAGCGCGTCGCCCACGCCGAACCCGCCGAGCGTCGGCCCGATCCCGCGGATCAGCACGTTCATGGCCGACTCTCCCCGCACCACAAAGCCGGCCGTCAACTCCTCCCGGCCCGCCGCCACGCGCGCCCGCGCCGACAGGTTCGCGAGTACGCCGCCGCCCGGCGTCGTGTCGTAGACCTCGATGAGCAGGTTGCCGCGGCCGGTGCCGCGCGCCGGCGTCGCGGCTACCATGTACGCGCCCGGCGGCACCGTCTGCACCAGCGCCGCGTCCCGGCTCCCCGGCACGAGCGGAAACGCCCCCACCTGCACGGCGGTCGCCGCGATACCCGCGCCCTCCCAGTCGTCGCTGCCCGTGAGCACCGACCCCGTCTCCCGCAGCAGGTCGATCCGCGGATCCTCGAGAAAGCCCGTCACGCCGAAGGCGCCCAGTCCCGGCCCGATGCCGCGCGCCAGCACGGTTTCGGCCGCCCCCCGCAGCGCCAGGCCCGCGATCAGCGTGTCGTCACCCGGCCCCGCCCCGGCCCGGACGGAGAGGTTCACCAGTTCGCCGGGCGGCGCGGACACCACCTGGAGCGTCGCCGGGCTGCTGGTGACACGCCCGAGGGCATTGTTCACCGTGACCGCATAACGGCCCGCCTGCGCCGCGCCGACCGCCGGCAGCCGCAACGCCGGACGCGTGGCGCCGGGTAGAGGCACGCCGTCATGCGTCCACTGATACGCGAGCCCGCCGCCGGATGCGACCACCTGGAACACGGCCGTCCCGCCGGCCGCGACGCGCAGGTCCCGGAGCCGGTGCCCAACGACAGGCGACGCGGAAGCCGCGGACGCCAATGGGTCGGCCAGGACCAGGGCCGCGATCACCGGACGCTCCGTCCCATCCCCCGGCCGCACCGTGAGACGCCCGCCCGCCACGAGCGACGTGGAGCCGCCGCCGTCGAGGTTCACCGCCCCCACGCAACCCAGCTCACGCATCCACGCGGCGAACTCCGCGAGCGCCATGCCGGACGGTCCCGCCGGGTTGTCACCTTCCACCACGACCAGAAGCACCAGGCCCGCCGCGGTGTGGCCGATGCCCGAGCGCGCCCGGCGCGACGCATTGTTGACGTCGATCAGCTCCTCGGCGTCGGTCAGCCGCACCGCGCCGTCCTTCACGAGCATCGGCGAGCCGCCGACGCCCAGCTCCATCATCCACGGTGTCCCGCCCGCGGGAAACGTCGCCGTGGGCACCGGCTGCGGCGCGCTGTTCAACCGGTTCGGACTCGGGTCGGGGTAGGCGTAGACCAGGGCGTTGCCGCTGCCAACGTGGTAGATCCAGTCGCTGGCCGGGCGGCCCGCCGGGCTGAGGCCGAACGCGGCCCGCGTCGGGTAGTAGGTCGTGGCGGCGCCCGCCAGGGTCCGAGTGAGCGCCTTGATATTGGGGGACAACACGGCGCCGTCGCGCTGCACGAGGCTGAAGGACTGGTTGCCGCCGAAATAGCCCGCGTTCATCGTCGCAAAGGCACCGGGTTCCTGCGCGGCAAACTGCGTCGGCGTGCGCGCGCTGGCGGCGAGCACGGGCCGCAGCGTCACCGCGGGGGAGCCGGGATCCCACGCGAGGCAGAACGAGCGGACGGCCGGCGTCGCTCCGGCGGGACTCTCGTAGACGAAAAGCTGCAGCCCCTCGGCGGGGAAGCCCGCCATGTACTCCGGCGCAAGCCGCCAGCCGGCCGGCAGCGTCACGAGCGGCGCCGTCGGTTGGCCGTGCAACGCCGCCAGCAGGGCGGCTGCCACGACCACGCCGCGGAGAAGGCCGGCGGCGAAGCGGAAGAACGGACGTGCCAGGGGGCTCACCGGGCAACGAAGGAACCACGACCGCAAGTCCCTGCAACCTCTACCGGCGAGTTCCCGTGCGGACGCCATCCCGTTCCGCAACGAGAATTCCGCCACCGACGGGGTGACGGCGGAACCTGCAAGGCCACAGCCGGCCTTGGGTTGCAACAAAATCATTGCCCCTTTCGCCCCGCCCCTTAGATCACCCTCGTTCGTTTGACCGTGCACGTGCCGTGCCGTGTTTTTCAACGCGGCGAGGCTTCACTTTGTCTCCCCACCATGACCTCCCGCCTTCCCGCCGGCGTCCTGCTGCCGGTCCTCGTGCTCGCGCTGTCGCTCTCGCCGCTCGGTGCCGCTGACCCAGCCGTCCGCAGCCTCGTCAAGAAGTTCACCGAGAAACAAGTCGCCCAAGCCACGCCGCTCCCGACCGAGGCATCCGCGACCCGGGTGGCCGCTCCGACGGCCTCAGCGCCGGCCACGCTCGCACCCGAGGCGACAAAGCCCGGCGGCCGCAAGCCCTCCCCGCCCCTCGCGAGCCTACCGGCGCCCAAGGCCGCCGGGCCGCTGCGCATCCTGCTCGTCGATGACGACGCTTCCTCGAACAATGCCGGCGGCGACACGGGCGCGGTGCAGCGCTCCGATGAAATTTTCCGCGCGCTGGTGGCCAAGGCCGTCGGCGACCGCGCCGACGCGTGGTCGGTCGACGTCGTCAAGAACCGCGAAAACGGCCCCGCGTTCGATCGCCTGCGCGCGTTCAACGTCGTGCTCTGGTACACCGGCGCGTCCTACGGGACGAACAACGACACGGTGGGCCGCGAGGACGAGAAGGCGCTCCGCCGCTACCTGGAGGAAACCGGCGGCGCCGTGATTCTCGTTTCCCCCGGCTACGTGAACAATCTCGTCTACGGCCAGTCGTGGGACGCCGCCGAGCATCCGTTCCTGAAAGAGGTGCTCGCGGTGAACGGCTGTTACGGGCTGGTCGAGCGTGCGGTCCGCGGCACCGTCCGGGCGCATGACGGGACGGAATTCCAGGTCGAGCGGGCCGGCGCCACCGAGACGCTGTTCAGCGTCGTGAACCCCGATGGTGCCGCCATCGTGTTCACCTCGCCGCTGACCACGAGCTACGCGAAGCGCGACGGCGGTTTGCCGGTGGCCGTGGCCCACGCGTACGGCCAGGGGAGGATCGTGTACGTGGGTTTCACGTTAGAGAACATTCCGGAAAAAGAGCGCGCCAAGGCGTTCGAAACCCTGCTGGGCGCAGCCCGGGGAGCCGAACCGGCCGCCCTCGCGTCCAACCCGCCCGCGCCCCCGACCCGCGTGCCGGTCGCGATCGCACCCAAGGTCGCGACGTTCAGACCGCCCCCGGCCGCGCCCCCGGGGCCGCCACCGGAGCAATTGGTGGCCGGGCCTGATTTTCAGAAATCTCCGGATCAGCATTTCGTGAAGTGGAGATTTCCGATGACCCTCGCCGAGGGGTATCAGGGGGTCACGGTCACCTTCGAAATTTTCCGACGACGCTCGGCCGGTTGGGAATTGGCCTCGATATTGAATGCAAAGGGAACGGGCAGGCGGTTGTCGGAGTCCAACGTTTACTACAATGTCTGGCACTACAGCGACTACGCGTTCATGCCGCTGGGCTCGGCTTACAAGGTCGTGGCGGTCTATTCCGATGGCCGCCGAGGCGAGGCCAGCGCGGAGTATCCGGCTCCGCCGCAGCCGCAGCTGCCGGAAGGAGTGAAGGGAAGGCAGATCTCGCCGGACACCGTCCGGATCGAATGGACCGCAGGGCCTCAAGAGTGCGTGATCTTCGGACCACGTTTGCCCTCGAACGGCCAGGCCTGCCGAGGCATCACCTTTTTCGACATCGGTGGGCTTCCCACGGGCATCCATGAGTTCCGAGTGGCGTTGGAGTACGCCCGGACTGTTGAGAACGCCAACGGGCAAGTGGTGACGTTGCGCAACGTCGCGCCGAATTATCGTACGATCAGAGTGGGGGTAAATGTCGCCGTGCCCCCTTGACCGCTTCAGCCGACCACGAGTCTCCGCCACCTGCACCCGGCATCCACTCGACCGGTCGGAGTGGAGCCCGCGCCGCCCGCGTTGCCGTTCCTCCAGCCCTCTTTCTGCCATGCCCAATTCCCGCCCTCGGCAATCGCCTCGACGCACGCTCTCGCGGCTGCTCCTCGCCTTGGCAGTGTCGCTCGCGCCGCTCTCGCTCGCCGCTTCCGACACGCCGCCCCCGCCGGCCTCGGCCCTCAGCGGCCTCGTCAGGAAACTCACCGAGAAACGCGCCGCGCCGTCCAGCGCGAAGCCGACCAAGGAGCAGCTCCTGCGGCCGGAGTTCCGCTTCCGGGCGGCGCCCAACTGGCTGCTGCTGCCCGAACTCGCGCGACAACTCACGAGCAACGACACCGAGCGCGAGGCCATTTTCAACCTGATGGACGCCGGTGCACGCGAGGCCCGGAAGCTCCTCGCGGCCGAGGCCGAAGGCGCGGACCGCGACGTGGCCGCGGCGACGTCGCTCTTCGCGTCGCAGCTCTGGGGCATCGTCCGGCAGGTGGAGCCGAGCGAGGAGGCGGGCGATGCGCTGCACGCGCAAATCGTCAGCGTGCTGGCCGGACCGGAGATCGCGCAGGTCAGCGATGCGGACAAGCAGAAGTACTGGGAATTCTGCCTCGGATTTCAGGTGTTCGTGATGGGCATGAAGGAGGTCGCGACCGACCCCTCCGCTCAGGAGGATCTGCGCAAGATCGCCGCCGCCGGCTTCGAGTCGCTGATCGGCGTCAACCCCCACCTCGTCGATCTCGGACCGCAGGGCATGGTGATGCGCGCAGGGATCGAGGAGGCGGCGCGCAAGGTGCGGGAAGAAGAAGCCGCCGCGGCCAATCCTCCGCCGGTGACCGTCGTGCGCGCCCCGACTCAACCGCCCGCCGCCGCTCCGGCCGGCGGTCCGGGGGTCTCGAGCATCACCTACACGCCGCCGGCGGGATGGACCCGTGAGACGGCGAACTGGCCCACGATCTACCGGGCGACGCTCTTCGACGTGAAGAACGACGGCACGCGCGATGAAAACGGGCAAGGCCGGCACCCGGCGGCGATCTTCGTCATGCCTCCGCGAGCGATGACCGGCAGCGCGCACGCGACCTTCGACGAAGTCTGGCGGCAACAGTTTGAAGCCTTCGACCTGGGCGATACGGTGGTGCACTATCGCGCCCGGATTAAGAGCGGTCTCGTGGTCCATTACATGGGACGATTCTTCACCCGCAAAGTGCGGGCGGAAGGCGCGCTCAAACCCTACGCCGTGCTGTACCTGGTCGATCTCGGGGGCGGCCGCGTGCAACCGATCACGGCGCTGGTCGAGCCGGTGGATGCCAGCATCGGCATGAATTCGTTCAAGGAGTCGTCGGCGTTCAATGCGCTCTGGCGGCCGCTCCTGGAAATGCTGGAGTCGATCCAGCCGGCGGGCGGGCGCGCGCCGTATCCGGCCGGTGGATTCTTCGCGGCGTCCGACCTGCAGGGCAACTGGGGCACGACGAGCAGCGCCTACGGCGGGTCCTTCGTGAACGCGATGACCGGGGCAAGCGCGGGCGTGGCGGTGAGCTCGGCG
>JBEIHL010000253.1:0-5682 GCA_040381375.1 Opitutaceae bacterium | reverse complement strand
GAGCGTCAAGCTCCAGCACCCATCGCCGTCGTAATGTGCCGAGCTGGAGCTCGGCGCTCCCAGGGTCGGAATCGTTCGATTGCGAGCCGTGGGGCAGAAAATCGCAAATGGTTCGGTAATCTCCGCCGGGTTCCCGCCCTCCCTTGCGACTCCGCGGCGAAAATCCGAAATCGCACCATGGTTTCTCGAGCCCGGACGCTGTGCCAGTTTGCCGTGAGTTCGCTCGCCTTGGCGGCTCCCGCCCTGGCGCAGTCTTACCTCGTCTGGACCGGCCTCGGTCCGAGCAGCCAGTGGACCTCCGCTGCCAACTGGCAGGGCGGCGTGGCCCCCGCCAACGACGGTACCGCCTCCCTGCAATTCGGCCTCTCGAACCGCACCCTCGTGACCGTCGACGCGGCGCAGGATGTCTGGGGGCTGACGTTCGACTATCCCGTCACGAACGACCTCACGTATCGACTGAGCGGCAGCGCGACCACCCTCTCCCTCGGCGCCGTCGGACTGGTCACCACGAACGCCGCTCCCGTCGGTTCTCCCCCCGCTCCCGGATCCGTCAACAGCGCGACTCCCGGCACCACGCCTTTCAGAGTTCGCTCGGCCTCGTGTTGACGGCCAACCAGACGTGGAGCCTTGCCAGCGGCACCGCGGTCCTCGCCCAGGGCAGCGTCACCGGCCCCGGCGCGCTGACGGTCAGCGCTCCCGCCGCGATTTTCTCAACCGGGTCCAGCCGCAGTCTGGTCAACACGCTTCTGCTCAACGCGTCCTCGCTGCTCATCGAGGCGTATTCGGGCGAGGTGCGTTTCACCGGTCCGATTACCCTCGGCGCCAACACTACGCTCAGCAGCAAAGGTGCCCTGACCCTGCTCGAAGGCGCGCTCGGCGAAGCGGGCGGCACCCGATCCCTCACGGTTTCCGGCACCGGCGGCCTGGTGATCGCGGGCAACAGCACCTACAGCGGTGGCACCCAGGTCCTCAGCAGCGCGCTGTTTTTCCGCCAGGCGGGCTCCGTGCCGGCACTGGGCACGATATCCAGCGATGCGCTCGGCTACATCGGCGCCGGTTTCACCTCCGGAATCGCGAGCGGCTTCATCGCCCGCTTCGCGCCCGCCACCACCGCCGGCACGATCGGATTAGACACGGACCCAGCGGCACCCAGCGCCAACATCATCGCCGAGCCGATCAACCTGGGCGCCTTCAACCCTCTGGCCCGACTCGGTTCAGCCACGCGCGCCACGCTCTCCGCCAACGCCACGATCAAGCTGGCGCCGGGCGGTCGCTACGCCGTCGACGTGCAGAATGCGGCCGGGACCGCAGGTGTCGGCTGGGACTCCACCTTGGTGACGGGCACATTGAACTTCACCGCGACCCTCGGCTCGCCGTTCACGATCTTCCTGCGTTCACTCGATGGCGCGGGCGCGGCCGGAGCGGCGCTGAGCTACAATCCCTACACCCATTACTCGTGGACGGTTCTCTCCGCGACGACCTTGTCCGGTTTCAGTGCTGCCGCCTTGACGCTCGACACGGCCGGCTTCCTGCCCCCGGTGAACGGCGGCACCTTCAGCCTCGGGACGGTCGGCAATTCGCTCGCCGTCAACTTCACCCCCGTCCCCGAACCGGAAACCTGGGCGCTACCGGGAGAACTGCATCAACGCAGCAGCGTCGCGCCGCCGTCGATGTCGTAGGCCGATCCGGTGATGAACGCCGCCTCGTCGGAACACAGGAACGCGACCAGCGCCGCGATCTCGTCGGGCTGACCCATGCGGCCGATGGGTTGTGCCGCCGACAGCTTCGCAAACATCTCCGCTTCCTTGCCCGGATAATTCTTCGTGAGGTAGCCGTCGACGAACGGCGTGTGCACGCGCGCCGGACACACGCAATTGCAGCGGATGCCACGGTCGATGAAGTCGCGCGCGACGGACAGGGTCATCGTCAGCACCGCGCCCTTGCTCATCCCGTAGGCGAAGCGGTCCTGGAGCGCGACCTTCGACGCGATCGAGGCGAGGTTCACGATCGCGCCGCCGCCCGCCGCGAGCAGTTGCGGCACGCCGAAGTGCAGCCCGTGGTAAACGCCCTTCACGTTCACGCCGAAGATGCGATCCATGTCCTCGGGCGTGGTGGTGACCACGTTGCCGACGTGCGAAATGCCCGCGTTGTTCACCAGCAGGTGCAGCGGCCCGGCCCGTTCGAACGCGGCGCGCATCGAGCCGGAGTCCGCGACATCCGCCGCGAGCACCTGGGCGGCGCCGCCGGCCTCGCGAATGATCGTCGCGGTGCCCTCGCCGGCCTCGGCGCGCAGCTCGAGGATCGTGACGTGGGCGCCTTCGGCCGCGAGCCGGACCGCGATGGCGCGGCCGATGCCGGACCCGGCGCCAGTGACCAGGGCCCGCTTGCCCGCGAGACGTTGCGTGAGAGGAGTCATGGGGAAATGGATACGTTTACCAGCGCGTCGCGGCGAATTTCCAGCCCGGCACCTTCTTCTGCATCTCGATCTCGTCGTTGCGCTCCTTCAGGCCGGCGCGTCGGTACGTCTCGTGCGCCCGCGCGAGCGCGGCGCGGTCGAGTTCGACGCCGAGTCCGGGACCTGACGGCAGCGTGACGCATCCGCCTTCGATCTTCATCCGGCCGCCGACGATGATGTCCTCCCACTGCCACGGATAGTGCGTGTCGAGGGCGTAGCTCAGGTTCGGCATCGCCGCTCCGAGGTGGGTCATCGCCGCGAGGGAAATCCCGCCGTGATTGTTCGAATGCATCGACACCCCGCGGCCGAAGACGCGGCAGTGCGCCGCCAGTTCCATCGAGGCGTGCAGTCCGCCCCAGTAGTGGTGGTCGGTGAGGATGATGTCCTCGGACTCCAGCCGCACGCTCCCGGGCAGGTCGTCGAACGACGTCGTGCACATGTTGGTCGCGAGCGGCGTCTTAAGCGCGTCGCGCACGGTCGCCATGCCCTCCTGGGTGCGACAGGGATCCTCGAGGTACTCGAGAATGCCTTCCATCTCGCGGCCGTACTTGATCGAAGTCTCGACGGTCCAGAGCGCGTTCGGGTCGAGCCGCAGCGGCACGCCCGGGCCGAAGTGGCGGTGCAGCGCCTTCATGGCCGCGACCTCCTGCGCCGGCTCGAAGCAGCCCCCCTTCAGCTTGATCGATTCGAAACCGAATTCCTTCACCATCGCCACCGCCTGCGCGACCACGCCGTTGGGGTCGAGCGCCGCCTTCTGCCGTGCCGCTGCCCAGCCCGTCGCCAACGGATCGGTGCCGAACGCCCGCTCGCCGCCGGCGCCCTCGTATTTATAAAACAGGTACGCCGAGTACGGCACGCGCTCGCGCACCACGCCGCCGAGCAGGTTCGCCACCGGCACGCCGAAGGCCTTGCCCTGCAGGTCGAGACACGCGACATCGAGCGCGCTGTACACCTGCACCCGCGTCCGGCCGTCCCACGGTTTGTTGCCGCGGGCAACCGAGAGCTCGGGCGAGCAATGCTCCACCAGTCTCGCCCGCAGGCGGTGCCAGTTGAGCGGATCAGAACCGATCACGATGTCGCGCACGCCCGCGAGCGCCGCATCGACCGCCACGCTGCCGGGGACTTCCGCCAGGCCGTTCAGCCCCGTGTCGGTCCTCAGCTCGACCACCGTGCGCAGGCAGTACGGCGCGTGCAGCCCCGCGGCGTTGAGCAGCGGCGGATCGCCGAGCGCGATCGGCGTGATGTGCATTTCGGTGATCTTCATGGCGAGTTCGGCGGGGCCGCATCCTCTGGGAGCGCGGACGTCCTCGTCCGCTACGTGACAAATGCGGGCGGGGACGCCCGCGCTCCCGGGGAGGAAAAAGCCGGTCCTACTTTGCCCGCAGCGCCGCCACGAGCCCGAGCAGCCCGGCGCGAACCGCGCCGCCGTCGCTGCCCAAGGCGGTGAACGTGTAGCCGAGCTCGCGCACCTTGGGCACGAGCGCGTTGTTGTGGACGAGAATGCCGGCGGCCTTGCCGTGGCGCTTCGCGGCGTCGGCCACCTTGCGCAGCGTGTCGGTGAACTGCTCGCTCTCGAGCTGGTCGCGAATGCCCATATTGTACGACAGGTCGGTCGGACCCACGAAGAGCACGTCGGCCCCATCGACCGCGGCGATCGCATCGATGTTGTTGATCGCCTCGATCGTCTCGATCTGAATCACCGTGAGCAGCCGCTCGTGGCTGTGGAGGTAGTATTCCTCGAAGTCGCCGCCGAAACCGGCGCCGCGGTTAAACTTCGCCACGCCGCGAATGCCATGCGGCGGGTAACGCATCGCGGATACGGCCGCCTTCGCCTCGGCCGCGGTGCTCACGTAAGGCACCATCACGCCGAGCGCCCCCATGTCGAGGACCCGCTTGAACCGCGGCGTCTCGTTCTGCGCGATCCGCACGACCGGAAACGCCGGCGTCGCCGACGCGGCGTGCAATTGGTGCAGAAGGGTGTCCTCGCCGCCCGGGCCGTGCTCATGGTCGATCAGGATCCAGTCGAAGCCCGCGAGCCCCGCGATCTCGACCGTCATCGGCGAGCCCAGATTCAGAAAGGTGCCGACGAGCCATTCGCGGGCGAGGACGCGTTTGCGGAAATCAGGAGGGAGTTTCATGGAGTGTGCCGCGTTGCGGCGTAGGTTCGAAGTTCGAAGTGTAAGGGGTAAGGTTGAAGGTGTAAGGCGGGGAGAAGGTGGGATGGGTGAGATGACTTACTCGCAGTCGTTACACCTTAAGCCTTACACGTTACTCCACCGCGCTCCTCAGAGCGCGGTGTATAGCCGATACAGCGCCTGCGTGCCGCAATCCTCCCAGCCGCGGGCCGCGACCTGTTCGTAGAGTTTCTTGGCGCCGGCCAGTCCGGGCAGGTCGAGCTTCAGTTCGGCGGCGCTCTCGAGGGCGATCTTCATGTCCTTGATGATATGCTTCACGTAGAAGCCAGGCGCGAAATTGTCGGAGAGGGCCCGCGGCGCGAGATTCGTCAGCGCCCAGCTCCCCGCCGCCCCGCCGCTGATGCTGCCGTGCACCGCCGTCGGATCGAGACCGGCTTTCTTCGCGTAGGCCAGCGCTTCGACCCAGGCCACCATTCCGACCGCGACCGCGATCTGGTTCGCCATCTTGCAGTACTGGCCCGCGCCCGGCCCGCCGTGCCGTGCGATGTTCTTGCCCATGAGCTCGAACAAAGGCTTCGCCCGGTCAAAGGCCGCGGCCTCACCGCCCACCATGATGACCAACCGCGCCTCGCGCGCCCCGAGATCGCCGCCGGACACCGGCGCATCGAGCGAGGCCAGGCCGCGCCGGGCCGCCGCTTCGGCCACCTTCCGGGCCAGCACCGGACTCGACGTCGTCATGTCGATCAAAAGCGCGCCGGCTTTGGCCCGCTCCACAATGCCACCCGGCGCGAGGTAGGTCGCCTCCACGTCGGCCGGAAACCCCACCATCGTAATCACCACATCCGCCTGCGCAGCCGCCGCCCCCGCCGTGTCATGCCAGGTCGCGCCCGCGTCGAGCAGTGCCTGCGCCTTTTCCTTGGTCCGATTGTAAACGTGCAGGACGTGGCCAGCCTTCTGCAGGTGGCCGGCCATGCTGCGACCCATGACTCCTGTGCCGATGAATGCGATCGAGAGGAAAGCGGACATAATGTTCGTGTCGGATTGGGGCGAAAAACGTAACGCGCCGCGGATGCAAGACCTTCGCCGAGGGGT
>JBEIHL010000252.1:0-5700 GCA_040381375.1 Opitutaceae bacterium | reverse complement strand
CCCGGGCCGCCCGGGCCACCGGGACCGTGTCCACCGCGCCGCGGTCCGGACGAGCCGGTCTCGGTCGTGGTGGTTTGAGCGGAGAGGACGGCAGCCGAGCCCAGCGAGAGGCCGGCGATGATGTAGGCGAGTTTCTTCATGGTGATCGTTTCACCGCCTCTCCGCCGTCCGCCGGCTGGCGAACGAACCTGCGGGTTGGAGGTGAGCTTACCTGGGATGACGCCCCGATTGTTTGCCCGCGGTTAGCAGTATCAGGAGAATTGTTACGCCGGCGTAAACCTCGTCCGTCGCGGATCCGGATAGTGGCACGGGAGATCGCCGGACGGCGCAGCGGCAACCAAACTGAAACAGGAAGGCCGGGAAGAACGGGAAGGCCGCCCCAGAGAGTCTTCCCTCTCTCCCCGCTCTTCCTTTTCAGTACTTCGGTTTACTCGCAGCGTGCGTGAATGGTCGGATAACGCGGAGCAGAGAAATAAATCGCCCACGGAACACACGGAGCACACGGAAGGATTGGGTCCCTTTCCGTGTGCTCCGTGTGTTCCGTGGGCAAATTCTCCGGTTCGATCTCTGCGTCCTCCGCGTCCTCCTGTGCAACCGATCGGGCGCAAGCCGCTTAGGCCGCGAGCCCGGCCGCGGGCTGAAGCGAGGCACCCGGCCAGCCGGACGTCGCGCGGTTGCCGGCGATGCAGCGCCAGCCTTTGCCGCCGGGCTGGCGGGTGTCCGTCATCTCGCCGACGCAGGTGCGGAGGAACGGACGAACCCGATGCAGCCGCACTTTGACGGTGGCCAAGGAAAGGCCGACGCGCGCGGCGATGTCGCTGTAGCTTTCGCCGGCCACGAACTGGGTGACCAAGGTGCGGTCGATCGGATTGAGACGATCGAGGGCGCGGTCGAGGGCCGCGAGAATTTCAGTGGACGCATTCGGGGTCGACGGATCGGCGATCTGGTTGACCTCGTCGTCGATCGCCACGGTGCTCGGCCGGCAGTTCCGGCGACGGATGAAGTCGAGGCTCGTATTCCGGGCGAGGGTGAAGAGCCACGATTCGAAGACCGACGGCTCCCGCAGCCGGCCCAGGCGGCGAAACATCTTGATGAAGACCATCTGAGTCACGTCCTCGACCGCGTCGGGTTGCCGGATGATTGAGCGCACAAAGCCCGCGACGCGCCGGGTGTAGCGTTGGACTAGATCGGCCTGGGCCCTCGGGTCGCCGGCGTCCGCCCGGCGCACCACGTCGATGAGTTCAGCTTTCGCGTCCGGCTCGTCCGGCGTCGCGGCGATACGGGGCTGAATCGAGGCGGGGGCGTGAGCGAGAAGATCGTGGTTCGGCCTGATCATGCCGCCCATTAGGCCCGGGGCGTGTTAGCCGTTTATTTCGCAGAGCCGAGAAATTGTTAGGGCATTGTAAAGCCGGCAGGAACCCAGGGGCCAGAGACCGGGGAACCACGAAACACACGAACCACACGAAAGCGGCGGAAAACTTTCGTGTGTTTCGTGGTCCCCCTCACTCGTCGAATCGCAGCAGCCGGGCGCTGTTGAAGATGACGAAGAAGGCGCTGAACTCGTGCAGGACGGCGGCAAGGATCGGGCTGATGACCCCGAAGGCGGACAGCGCGACAAACAGGGCGATGAACGCGAGGCCCCAGAGGAGGTTCTGGTTGATGATGCGCAGAGTCCGGTCCGACAGCGCGATGAACTGGGGCAGGTGGCGCAGGTCATTGCCCATGAGGGCCACGTCGGCGGTCTTGATCGCGACGTCGCTGCCGAGTGCCCCCATGGCCACGCCCAGATCGCCGGCGGCAAGCGCCGGAGCGTCGTTCACGCCATCGCCCACGACGAGCACCCGGCGGCCGGCCGCCTTGAGGGCGCGTACTTCCTCCAGTTTCTGTTCGGGCAGACATTCGGCGCGGAAGCGGGTGATGCCAGCCTCGCGCGCGATGTCACCGGCCACGGCGGCGCGGTCCCCGGTCAGCATCACAAACTCCTCGATGCCCAACGCGCGCAGGCTCGCGGCCGCCGCGCGGGTTTCGGCGCGCATCGCGTCGGCGAGCAGGATCGTGCCGGCGAAGAATCCGTCGCGGGCGAGGTAGAGCGTGGAGGCATTGGGGGTGTCGGTGACGTCCGGCGGGACGGTCACCCCGAGCGATTCGATCCAGGTGCGGCGGCCCGCGGCGAAGTGGCGGGCCCGTATCCCGCGGCCGGCTATCTCCTCGATCCCGGCGGCGCGCTCGAACGTCACGCCGCGATGATGCGCTTCGGCGACGATGGCGCGCGCGACCGGGTGGGTGGACCCGGTCTCGAGCGCGGCGGCGTGCGCGAGCAGTTCGTTTGCGGCGATCCCGTCCGCGGGCAGCACCTGCAGGACGCGGAGTTGGCCCGTCGTGAGCGTGCCGGTCTTATCGAAGACGACCGTGTCGATCGACTGCGCCGCCTCGAAGAAGCGCGAACTCTTCACGAGGATGCCCAGCCGCGATGCGACGGCGAGCGCGGCCACCATCGCAGACGGCGAGGCGAGGACGAAGGCGCAGGGCATTGCCACGATGATGATGGCGATGGCGCGCTCCACCTCCCGGGTGAAAAAGAGCACGAACCCGGCGATGATCAGCACCAGCGGCATGTAGTACCGCGTGTAGTCGTCGATCAGCCGCATCACGGGCGCCCGCGACGTCTTGGCCTCCTCAACGATGTGCGACACGCGGCCGATCACCGTGTCGTCGCCGGTCTTGGTCACGATGAACTCGAAGACGCCCGACACGTTCGTCGTTCCCGCATACACCGGCGACCCGGCTTCGGCCTCGACCGGCAACGACTCGCCGGTGATCGACGCCTGGTCGAGCGTGGTGAGGCCGGAAATAATCCGGCCGTCCGCCGGCACCGTGTCGCCCGGCAGCACGCGCACGCCATCGCCGACGCGCAGTTCCACCGCGTCGACCAGCTCCTCCGTGGCCCCCGTGGCGCCGGCTGGTTTGTCATCCAATGGATGACGCGAAAGTCGGCGGGCCTTGACGCGCGAGAGGCGGGTGAGGGAGCGGACGGCTTCCTCGACGCCGAGGGTGGTGTGTTCCTCGAGGATCTGGCCGACGATGAGAATCGCGGCGACGATGGTGCCGGTCGCGTATTGTCCGATCGCGAAGCAGGCGAGGATCGCGAGCGCCACGAACTGGTCCATGTAGTATTTCGTCGCCTCGAAGCCGTCGGCCTTCAACGAGGTCAGGCTGTCGATCAGCACCGGAATTGCGGCGAGACCCAGACCGAGCATCGCCCAGAGTGAAAACACCTCGGCCTGATCGGGCCGCAGCCACGGCATCACGACGCTGAGCGCGAGACACAGCAGGCCGAGCGCGACGAGCACAAGGCGGAGGTGGAGAGCAGAGAAGGCAAACCTGGGAGCGCGGACGTCTCCGTCCGCAGGTTCGGACGATGCGGGCGGGGACGGCCGCGTTCCCAGATGAGGGGCCGAATCGGTGGCGATGGGCGCCTTCATTTCGCCTCGCGCAGGTAGAGGTTGAACTGGCCGCCGTCGCCGGGAACGAGCGTCTTGGTTTTCACGCGGGGCAGCACGTACTCGAACGTTTCGGCCCGGAGGCGGGCTTCGACGAGGGCGGGCGAGGCGCGATGTTCGGCGAGCAGGGCGAGAAAGGAGGTGGCTTCCCCGCGGGCGCGGGTCACGAGCTCGCGGGCGTCGGCGGTGGCCTGCCGGCGGGTGCGAAACGCTTCGCTCTCGGCGCGGGGCATCGTCTGCGCGCGGTAGGTGCGCGCCTGTTCGAGCGTCGTGCGGGATTCGACCTGCGCGCTCGTGACGTCGGCAAACGCCGCGGCGGTCGCCTGCGGCGGCGCGATCGCGTTCACCTCGAACGCGACGATCTCGACGCCGAGCCGCAGCGCGTCGCAGCGCTCCTGCGCCTGCTGGAGCACGCGGGTGCGGAAGCCCTCGACCCCGGAGCCGAGCGCGTCGTCGATCTTCGTCGCGGCCAGCGCCCGGGTGGCGGCGTCGGTCACGAGGGCGTCGAGCAGTGCGGGCAGGATGGCGGCGGGCGCGGCGGCGACATAGGCGAACGGATCGGTGATTCGGTACCGCAGCGTGAGGCGGGCCTGCACGATGTTCGCATCGCCGGTGAGCGTGTAGCCGTCGAAAACCGGGTGGAGCCCCTTGCCGGAGGGAACCGCGTTGGCGGCGAGTCCGACGTTGGCCGCGGGCAGCACGGCGAGCAGCGACGCGGGGATTTGAGGCGGAGGCGGCGCGGCGTTGGTGGCGGAAGGATTGGCGGGGGCGGCGGCGGTCTCCTGCGGCGCCCAAGCGTTGAGAAACAACTCGTGCTGGGTGCGCGTCGGCACCTTGACCACGCGATCGATGGGTGGCGGAAGCGCGAAGCAGAGCCCGGGCGGATGCACTTCGCGCTGCAGTTTGCCGAGCCGGTAAACCAGCGCGTCCTCGTTGGGCGCGACCCGCGTGATGCCCGAGCCGAGGTAAATGGCCACGAGTCCGAGCAGCAGCCAGCGGAGCAGCTTGATCGTCGCGGCGAGCGCGCCGAACAGGGCCTGCCCGGAGCTGACCCGGGCGGCGCGGCGGCGGACGGAATCGGGCGCGGGATCGCTCATGCGGTTTCTCCCTGGGAGCGCGGACGTCCTCGTCCGCCTTGAGCGAAATGCGGACGGGGGCGTCCGCGCTCCCGGGCCGAGCAACGAAATGCTGCGTTCATCGGGCCGGCTTGAGCTGGTTGAACGGCGCGGTGTCCGTGTCGAGAATCAGCGTGGTGTTCTCGCGCGTGACCTTTCGCAGCGTCTCCAGTTCGCGGAGGAACGTGTAGAACTTCGGGTCCTGCGCGTGGGCTTCGGCGTAGATGCGCGCGGCGTCGGCCTCGGCCTGGCCGCGGGTTTCCTCGGCGAACTTCTGGGCTTCGGCGAGCAGGACGGTGCGTTCGGCGTCGGTCTTCGCCCGCAGCTCTTCGGCTTCGCGGCGGCCCTCGGCCCGGAACTTCGCGGCGTACTGGCCGCGCTCGGCCTTCATGCGTTCGAAGACGTAGAGCGTGTTCGCCTCCGGGAGCGCGATGCGTTTCAGCCCGACCTGCTCGATCGCGATGCCGAACGCCGCGAGCGCCTGCGGCCGGATCGTTTCCGCCAGTCGCTGCTCGAGTTCGGCGAGTTTCAACTTCGCCGGGTCGGTGCTGACCAACTCCTGGAAATCGTACCGGCCGAGCAGGGCGTTGCGGGCGCTGGTGGCGAGACTGTCGAGCTTCGTCGGGGCGGCGGCAAGGGTGCCGAGGGATTGCAGGAACTTCAGGGGGTCGGCCACGCGCCAGGCGAGGAAGACCGGGAGGATGACGTTGCGTTTGTCCTGCGTGAGCGCCTCCGAGATCCGCGTATCATAAAAGGCGAGACGCTGGTCGTAGCGGTGCACGGTGTCGACGGGCCACGGCCATTTGAAGTACAGCCCGGGATCGTTGAGCGTGCGGACGGGTGAGCCGAAGCGCGTGAGGACGGCGGATTCGTTGCTCGCGACCTGGAAGCTGAACATCGCGCAGCCGAGGACCGTGACGACGATGGCGGCGATCAGGATGCGGGTGACGACTTGGAGCGAGGAAATTGGAAAGGGTAGGCGTGGTTCAGTCCTGGGAGCGCGGACGCCCTCTTCCGCAGGGTCGAAGGTGAGGCCGGGGGCGGCCGCGCTCCCATGGGCGGTCGTGCTGGGTAGGCGTTTGTCT